>DASYXE010000293.1:0-5491 GCA_035935375.1 Gemmatimonadaceae bacterium
AGAGACAAACTGATGTCCTTCCACTCCCTCAGGCGGCGTCGCCGCCGCTTCCCCCAGCGGAGCGCTTCCCCCAGCGCAGCGCTTCCCCCAGCGCAGCGCTTCCCCCAGCGAGCGGCAGCGAGCGCTTCCCTTTTCCCTCGACCGCGCACGCGCCACGCCGTCCGGCCGCTAAAGCCTAACGGGCGCGCTCCGCTCCGGCCATGCGCACGGGATCGAGGATCTCGTCGAGCTGATCCTGCGTCAGCAGGTTCGATGCGAGCACGATGTCCTTCACGCTGCGCCCGCTGTCCAGCGCGGTGCGCGCCACCTGGGTGGCGGCCTCGTAGCCGATGGCCGGCACCAGCGCGGTCACGACGCCGATCGAATGGTCGACGAACCACCGGAGCCGCTGCTCGTTAGGCGTAATGCCCGTCACGCAGCGCTCGCGCAACACCTGGCACGCGTTCCGCATCTCCGCCAACGCGCTCAGCAGCCGATAGGCGATCACCGGCTCGAACACGTTGAGCTGCAGTTGTCCGGCCTCGGCGGCCACGGTCACCGTCACGTCGCCGCCGATCACGTCGAAGCACACCTGATTCACCACTTCGGGGATGACCGGATTCACCTTGCCCGGCATGATGGACGAGCCGGGTTGCATGGGAGGCAGATTGATCTCGCCCAACCCGGCGCGCGGTCCCGAGCTGAGCAGCCGCAG
Organism: Gemmatimonadaceae bacterium; assembly: GCA_035935375.1. GTDB lineage: Bacteria > Gemmatimonadota > Gemmatimonadetes > Gemmatimonadales > Gemmatimonadaceae > JADGGM01. The sequence goes on from DASYXE010000293.1 coordinate 695, forward strand.
GTCGTTGCAAATCTTGGACAGCTTCACCGCGCACCGCTTGAGCACGCCGGAGAGCTGTACGAACACGCCGGTATCGGCGGTGGCCTCGACCAGATCGGGCGCGGTGATCAACGGCAATCCCGTGATCGTCGCCAGATGCGCACGCACGCGCTCGGCGTAGCCCGTGGGCGCGGTGATGCCGGTGCCGATGGCCGTCGCGCCCATGTTGATCTCGCGGAGGAGGCCCTGCGTTTCGGCCAACCGGTCGACGTCCTCGAGCATCGTGTGGCCGAATGCCGCGAACTCCTGGCCGAGCGTCATGGGTACGGCGTCTTGCAACTGTGTGCGGCCCATCTTGAGGAGCCCGGCGAACTCCGCGCCTTTGTCCAGAAACGCGCTCGAGAGCGCGCGCATGGCGTCGCGCAATTCCTCGATGCTCGCGTGCAGCGCGAGCTTGATGGCCGTGGGATAGACGTCGTTGGTCGACTGCGAGAGGTTGACGTGCGTATTGGGATGCACCGTCTCGTATTCGCCGCGGCGGTGCCCGAGCAGCTCGAGCGCGCGGTTGGCGATGACTTCGTTGGCGTTCATGTTGGTCGACGTGCCCGCGCCGCCCTGAATCATGTCGACGAGAAAGTGCTCGTGGTGCCGGCCCGCGCGGACCTCGCGCGCGGCCGCGACAATTGCGTCGCGCAGCGGCGCGGCCAGGAGTCCGAGGTCGGCGTTGGCGAGCGCCGCCGCTTCCTTCACCGCGCCCAACGCGGCGATGAGGAGCGGAAATTCGCGCACCGGGACGCCGGTGATGGGGAAGTTCTCGAGCGCGCGCAGCGTTTGGATGCCGTACATCGCGTCGTCGGGCACGTCGCGTTCGCCTAACAGGTCGTGCTCGCGGCGGCGCCGTCCGTCGGTGAAGCCCAGCATGCGGCCGTGGCCGGCGAGCGTCGCGTCGGCCGAGCGCAGGCGCTGCGAGATGGACCGCGCGGCGCGGGCGACGAGCCGGGCGAACAGACCCGGTCGTTCCTGCAGAATGGCGCGCACGTCGAGGGTGTTCCAGAACACGATCGTGCACGGCTCGAGCGTGCGGGCGCTCGTGCCGTGCGGGGCGTCCTCCTCGAGCAGGACGCCTTCGCCGAGGGCTTCGTCTGCGCCTAACGTAGCCAGGCGGACGGCGCGTCCATCGGCGCCCTTCTCGATGGCGACGCTGCCGCTCTCGATCAAGGCGAAGACGCGGCGCGGATCGCCCTCGCGGAAGATGTAGCGGTCGGCGTCGAAGGCGGCCGAGCCGGCGGCGGCGGCGAGCGGTTCGATGTCCTCGGCGGAGAAGCCGTGGAAGAATGCGAATCGACGGAGGTCGTTCATCCGACCCGGGGCCTATGGGCGCGTCGCGGCGAGACGCAAGATCGCCTCGGACAGTCGGAGCCGCGCCGTGGTGGGCCAATCATGCGGCGTATTGTAGTTGACGCCACTCACGGCGCTCTCGGCCTGGGCGACGTGAAAGGACTGGTAGTTCGCTCCTTGCGACGTGGTTTTCATGGTAGGCGCGCCGTCGGTCGCGAACGCGATGTGTCCGGGATAGACGAGAATGTCCGCGGGCAGCACCTGGTCGTCGTTCGTGAGAACAGTCGCGGCGGCGTTTCCGTCCGGACCCTTTTGGAGCTGGATCGATGTACCACGTGTGATCGTGACGCCTGTCGCCTGTTTGATGACCCAATTCACAAATCCCCAGCAGTCGAAGTGCCTGGTCTCGTTGCATCCCTCGCCCCAGACCAGCACGCCATCCAGATGCGGGTTTGCGGTGCCATAGGCCATGGGCTCACCCACGCCTTGGCCACGGATCTTTCGGGGCGTCAAGTCGACTCCCCAGTGATACTGGGCGTCAGGCTTCGATTGCCACCGGTCGATGAATCCGATGAGGGTCGCGTTGGTCGAGGCACTTGCCTTCGGTATGATTGCGGTCCACCTGGTCCCGACGGCGAAGCAGCGGCCTGCACACACGAACGGGACGGCGGGACCAACGCCCTGCTGGTCGACCGGCACGTAGTTGATCGCGGCGCAGAAGGTCGTGTCGGCAATCGTGTGCTCGGGGGTCGTACTCTCCTTCGACATGACCCAAGCCGCGTAGCCGATCGGCCCGCCCACGGACGGCATGTCGCCGTTGGCGCCCCAGAGGTAGTGGGCGCCGTCTAACGCTTGACGGTGGGCGACGTCCAGAATTCGCTGCCGGCCTCGACCAAGGATGTCGACGCCGGTTATGACCTCGTAACTACCAACCATCGCGACTCACTCCGCTGTCGTCCGCGTGTGTGGTGTGCCGTCGACGACCACATTGCGCCACACGTCGCAAAAACGAAAGGGCCCGACCATCGCCGGGATGCGGATGGTCCAGCGGGTTGCCGGGATAACGCACGGCCATCAGATTCGCCGCGATGCAAGGCAACCACGAACGGAGATGTGATCGTGTCGATTTCGCGGCGTGACTTTCTTGGTGCCGGCGTCACCGCCACCGCCGGCCTCGCTCTCGCGCGGCCCACCGATGCGGCGCCGGCGGTTTCCGGCATGCTGGGTCGATCGCTGTCGATCCTCGCCGACAATCGACCGGCGGTGGTCTCGAGCGCCAACGGCATTCGCGGCGTGGCCAGGGCGCGCGAGATGATGGTGCAGGGCGCCGATCCGTTGGATGCGGCGATCGCCGGCGTCAACATCACGGAGCTCGATCCGAAGGACCACTCGGTCGGGTTGGGCGGCCTGCCTAACGAAGACGGCGTGGTGCAGCTCGACGCATCGTGCATGCACGGCCCAACGCGGCGCGCGGGCGCCGTCGGCGCGATCGAGGACATTGCAACGCCGTCGCTCGTCGCCAAGGCGGTGATGGACTACACCGACCACATCTTTCTCGTCGGCGCCGGCGCCAAGAAATTCGCGCTCGAGATGGGGTTCAAGGAGCAGAACCTGCTCACCGATGAAGCCCGGCAGATCTGGCTCAAGTGGAAGGCGAACCACGACCCGAACGACGCGTGGCTCGACCACGACGACGACGTGAAGATCCAGTTCACGCACGGCACCATCAACATGAACGCCGTCACCGCCGGCGGGGATATCGGCAGCGTGACGACGACGAGCGGCATGTCGTACAAGATTCCCGGCCGCGTCGGTGACAGCGCCATCGTGGGCGCCGGGCAGTACTGCGACAATGACGTCGGTGCCGCCGGCAGCACGGGACGCGGCGAGGCCAACATCAAGATCGCCGGCGCGTTCTTCGTGATCGAACAGATGCGGGGCGGCGCATCGCCGGAAGAGGCCTGCCTGCGCGCGTTGCAACGCGCGATTCAAATGACGGAGACGCGATTGCTCGACGAGCACAAGCGGCCGCGGTACGACCTGACGTACTACGCGATCGCGAAGGACGGCCGGTATGGAAGCGCGAACATCTACGCCGGGCTGCAGTACGCGGTCGCCGACGCACGCGGTGCGCGCCTGGAGTCGTGTGCCTACCTCTTCAAGGAGAGCGAGCGCCCGAGCGGCCCGGTGCCGATGCACGCGCTGTCGCATTGATGGTCCATGCCTAACCACATGCACCGGACGGTCCGGCGCCTGACCGCCGCGCTCGCCGCGGCGCTCGCCGTCGCGGCGTGCGCCACCGCCCATCCGGCGCCCAACGCCACGCGGGCGCGTGGCCCGCGCTTCGAGATCGCCTACGCGATCGCGATGCCGGACACCGCCGGCCACCTGTACGAGATCCGCATCGACATCGGCGGCTCGTTAGGCGACACGGTTCGGCTCCAGATGCCCGTCTGGTCGCCGGGCCGGTACGCGCGCATGGACTTCGCGCGCAACGTGCGCGACGAGTCCGTGCAGGATGCGAACGGCCACGCCGTTCGCTTCGATCGCGAAAACGGCTCGCTGTGGCGCATCTATCCGGCGGGCGCGGGTCACGTCACGATGCGCTACCGCGTCTTTGCCGACAACCTGTCGGGCACGTTCAGCGTGCTCGATACGGCGCACGCGAACTGGAACGGCGCGTCGCTCTTCATGTACGTCGTGGGACACAAGCCGGACTCGGTGTCGCTCGCCGTCACGCCGCCGAACGGGTGGCACATCATCAATGGCGCGAGCACGTCGCCCGACCAACGCCAGTTCCGGTTCGCCAATTACGACGAAATGATCGACACGCCGACCGAAGTGGCCAAACACTTCGACGTCGACAGCTTTACGGTGGACAACCGGCTCTATCGCGTGGTGGTGCACCACAACGGTCCGCAGAACGGCTATCACCAGGGCTTCGTTCACGCCGTCGAGAAGATCGTGCGCTACGAGAACACCGTCATCGCGCCACCCCCGCTCGCCATGTACACGTTCCTGTTCAACGTGGGCTACGATGGGAGCGACGGGATGGAGCATCTCTACTCGACACAAATCCAAACGCGCGCGCCGTGGACCGACTCGGCGTCGGTGATGGCGACGGTCGAGGATGCGGCGCACGAGTACTTCCACACGTGGAACGTGAAGCGCATCCGGCCGGCGTTGCTCGGCCCGTTCGACTATTCCGCCGAGCGCTACCAGCCGAGTTTGTGGGTGGCGGAGGGATGGACGCAGTACTATGGCGAGATCGGCTTGCTGCGCGCGGGGATCGTCAGCAAGGACGAGTACTATCAGACGCTCGCGCACGTGATCGATGAAAACCTCGAGTCGCCCGGGCGACGGGTCGTGTCGGCGCGGATGTCCTCGTTCCTCGCGCCGTTCTGGGATGGCGCGGCGACACCGATGCGCGTGGACCGCGCGAGTTTCTTTTCGTACTACACCAAAGGCGAAGGTCTCGCG
>DASYXE010000294.1:0-4559 GCA_035935375.1 Gemmatimonadaceae bacterium
GCGTCCGCGCCGCGCAGTTGGCCCGGTTCGGTGAGCTCCAAATAGGTGCGCGTGACGGTCACAGAAGCCATTCGAATAGCCTGAAACCGAGGTGGGCTCTCAAGATAACGTGGCCAGGCTGGGTGGCCGAGTGCTGGACCGCGCGGTCCACATATGGTGGTCAGAGAATCGTCAGCGCAGCGTACCGGATTTGATAACTATAATGTAACATATTGTTTACAAAGGCTTTGGGACATCGGGGCAGGGGCCATTGCTTTTTGGACCGATCGGTCTTATCATGAGTCGCCATGAAAGATCGCCGAATGCAGATCGTGGAAGCCGCGACAGCCGTGATGCGTCGCCAAGGATTCCAGCAAACGTCCGTCGAGGACGTGATTCACGAGGCTGGGCTCTGCGGCAAAGGCCACTTCTATCACTACTTCAAGTCGAAGGAAGAACTCGGCTACGCGGTGTTGGTCCACCACTTCGAGGTATTCGCCGAAACCGGTCTCGCGTTGCTGCGAGACCCCATGATGCCGCCGCTGGCCCGGTTAGACGAGTTCATCGACTGGATCGTGGAAAGCCAGGCCGAAAGCGGCTGCTGCGAGGGCGTGAGCCCATGTGGCGCGCTGGCAACCGAAATGGCCGAGCAGCACGAAGGATTCCGCAAGCATGTCGACGCGCTGTTCGAGCGATGGACCGGCCAGGTGCAAGCGCTGTTCTGGGAAGCACGACCGCAGATGGTGGATGATGTCGATACCGAAGCGTTAGCACGATTTATCGTCGCCACTCTCGAGGGCGCGCTGTTCATGTCTCGCGTGAAACGCGACGTCGTTGTTCTCGAGGATGTGGCAACTGGTCTCAGGCGTTTCGTGATGTCCCATGTGCGAGCGGACGAGCGGCGCGATGCAGCCGTCCGAGAAATGGTGGGCACGGAGCGGTCGGTGGGGAAGGAGAGTGGCTGATGATGACAAAAGAGAGAACACAGTCGCGCGAGGACCTGACGCCTCTGCGCGCTCGGCCCACCGAGGCCACGGCCCCGGTGGTCGAAATAGAGAGCGCACCGACCGATCCGCGCGAGCGTCGCGCGATGTTCGAGGCGGAGGTGCTCTCGCAATTGGACGCGTTGTTCAGCTTCGCGCTCAAGTTGTCGCACGCGCGGGATGAGGCCGAGGATCTCGTCTCCGAAACCGTGCTGCGGGCGCTTGAGCGCTGGGAGCAGTACCGTCTGGGTACGAACGCGCGCGCGTGGTTGTTCACGATTCTGTATCACGTGTTCGTTAGCCGCCGCCGTCGCGTCACGTCGCGGGAGTTGCCACTGCCGGAGGAAATCGATGGCTGGTCGGGCAACGAGGTCGTGGGCGAGGCGGATCCGGAAGGCCAGTTCTACAATTCGTTCGTGGATGACGAGGTGACGCGCGCCATCGACGCGCTGCCCGAGGAATATCGGACGGCGGTGGTGCTGAGCGATGTGCACGGGCTGCGATACGCGGAAATCGCAGAGATTCTCGGCGTGCCCGAAGGCACGGTGAAGTCGCGACTCTTCCGCGGACGGCACATTCTGCAGAAGAAGCTCGTCGACTACGCAACCGAGATGGGCTACATCAAAGGGCGAGGGCCCCAAGCGGTAGGCGTCTAAAACAGAATTGACTCACGGGAGCCGGTGTCGCGCACACGCGCGGCGCCGGCTTTTGTCGTGTTAGCGACTGACCACCAGGTGATCTTCGGTGAGCTTACGGCGGTGGCGTGCCGCTTTGGCGCGATTGCCGCACGACGACATGTCACACCAGCGGCGTCGCCCGTTTTTCGTTCCGTCGAAAAACACGCGGGGGCAGCGCTGGTCGGCACAACGGCGGACACGCACGAGCTCGCCCAACACGAGCGCATCGGCGGCCGATTCAACGACGGGAATCATCAATCCCGCGAACGCATCGCCTACCGGAACGAAGCTGCGCACGAACTCTCCATCCGATCGACTCTCGAGACGGCGAACGCCCGCGCTTCGGCCCAACACGCGATTGACCTCGCGTACGGCGTTCTGCCGAACGTCATTCGCCGTGATGCCACGCTCGGCCAACGCGCGCAACGCCGCGCGCACGCGGCGCGCATCCGCGAGCGCCGCGGTTGCGCCGGCGGGCTGCTGTTGTGCGCGTCGCCGAATACCAGACGCTCGTTCGGCGTCGAATACCGACGCAGCTTCGAGCCAGCCGAGGAGCGCGTCGAAGTCGCGCAGCGCGTCAGTGCGGACGCCGCGGTGCAGATCATCGGTGTTGACGAAATCCAGCCACAGCCGCTCACCGAGGAAAACGAATTGGCGAGCTGTGTGTGTGACGAGTCTGGGCATGGCGGGAAATGGCGAGCGGGGACTCTAGTCTATCCGCGCCGCTGGCGCGTTGCAAGACGCGTCGTTTTTCCACACACGCGCGTGGAGAACTTCGCTACGCGAGCACGGCGTCGGATGTCGCGAGGAGTGCCGGCAGCGAACCTGACGGCGTTTTCGCGCACAGCGGTTTGACAATCACGATGCTAAACGTCGAGCCCGCGCCAAGTTCGCTCCGTAAATCGAGCGAGTATCCCATCAGTTGACACAACGCGCGCGAGATGGCGAGGCCGAGTCCCGTTCCGCCGTATCGTCGCGCGGTGCCGACGTCGGCCTGCTCGAACGCCTCGAAAATTTTTTCCTGGCGATCGGCGCGGATGCCGATGCCCGTATCGATGACGTCGATGCGCGTCGCCCGCGACGTCGCGGCATCGGCGCGGACGTGGATGCTCACGCTGCCCTGCGCCGTGAACTTGAGCGCGTTGCCCACGAGGTTGATGAGCACTTGGCGCAGCCGTTGGGCATCGGTCTCGAGTGGTAGCAGGCCCGATGGCACGTGCCCGATCAGCTCGACGTCGCGGCCTTGCGTCTGGTTGTCGAATTGCGCCAGCGTGCTCGCGACGAGCTCGCCCAGGTTCACCGGCGACAGTGACAGCGTGCCGCGGCCGGCCTCGATCTTGGAGAGGTCGAGCAGGTCGTTGATCAGCCCGAGGAGGTGTGTTCCGTTAGACGCAATGCGCCCGACGTACTCGCGGTCCTGCGAGTTGAGCGTCGACCGCTTGGACTTGAGCAAGACGTTCGAGAAGCCGATGACCGAATTGAGGGGCGTGCGCAGCTCGTGGCTCATGCGCGCGAGGAAATCGCTCTTGGCGCGGTTCGCCGCCTCGGCGGAATCCTTGGCGACGCGCAATGCGTCTTCGATACGCGACCGCTCGGCAATTTCCGACTGGAGGTCGGTGACCGCCCGCGAGAGCTCGTTGGTGCGCACGGAGACGAGCACCTCCAGTTGCTCGCGCACCTGGCGCAGCGCATTTTCGGCGCGCTTGCGGTCGTCGATGTCCGTGCACGTACCGATCCACTTGACGATGCGTCCATCGTCGCCGCGCACGGCCACGGCGCGGCCCAAGTGCCAGCGGTACACGTCGTCGCTCGCGCGGCGGAAGCGGTACTCCACTTCGTAGTCGGCGCCGTCGTCGCAGCTCCGGGTCCACCGTTCGGTCACGCGTTCGACGTCATCGGGATGGACGGCCGCGTGCCAGGCCCAACCGAGGCTCTGCTGCTGCGTTAGGCCGGTGTACGCGTACCAGTTCTGGTTGAAGTAGTCGGTGCAGCCGTCGGGCCGCGCGGTGAATACGATCTGCGGCAGCGCTTCGGCAACGGTGCGATAGCGCTGTTCGTTCGCCTCGAGCAGCGCGCGCGTCGACTGCTCCTCGAGGCGCGCGATGCGCTCCTGCTCGGCGCGCTTGCGCTCGGTGATGCGCTCGGTGGTGACGATGACGCCGCCGATGGCGCCGTCCTGCTCTCGCCAGGGACGAACCTCCCAGCGGAACCAGTCTTCGGTACCGTCGTTGCGAATGACGCGCTCTTCTTCGCGGCGCACGATGGTGCCCCCGAGCGCGCGGCGATGCACCGCTTTGGCGTCCGCGCCGACATCGGGCACGAGGTCGTAGTGACAGCGGCCTTCGATCTCCGTTTTCTGCAGCGCGTACTTCGTGCGCCATTGGCGGCTCGCGAACAGATAGCGCATCTCGCGGTCGAACATCGCGACCGCCACGGGAATGTCTTCGATTACCTGGCGCATCCGTTCGTCGTCGCGGCGCTGGCGTTCTTCCACCTGCATGCGCGCCGTGATGTCGCTGAGCGTGCCGCCCATGTTGAGCAGACGGCCGTTCGCATCCTGGTGCGCGCGCGCGTGCATCTGGACCCAGCGCACGCTGCCATCTCGCGCCAGCAGGCGGAACGGGTGGGCAATGCTCTGCTCGGCGCGGCTGGACAGATCGCCCAAGCTGCGCAGCAGTTTCTCGGCATCCGCCGGATGCACGTACTCGATGGCCGGGCGCCCCAGGCACTCGGCAACCGTTAGGCCGGTGATGCGGGTCCACGACGGGTTGAGCACCACCCAGCGTCCGTCCGCGTCCGTTTGGAAGATCACGTCCTGGACGTCGGCCACGAGCGCTCGATATCGGTCATCGCTTTCGGCGAGCGCGGCGAGCGCGGCGCGGTGCTGGCGGTTCTCGCGCAGCAGGCTCGTGGCCGCGGT
>DASYXE010000295.1:0-2244 GCA_035935375.1 Gemmatimonadaceae bacterium
CGGGTTGGGCGTGTCCACGCCTAACGAGATGGCGCACCTGTTCGTGCTGCTCGCGAAGGGCCAGGCCGTGAACCCGGCCGCCGACTCGGCCATGCTCGACATCCTGGAGCACAACGAAGACAACACGCTGCTCCAGCGCGACCTCGATAACGTGCGCGCCGCGCACAAGACCGGTGCCGTAGACGACGCGCGCACGGAGTGTTCGCTCTTCTATCTTCGCTCGCGCGTGGTGGCGTGCGTGTTCACGAAAGACAACAAGGACCAACGCTGGATTCTCGACAGCGAGCCACAGGTCACGATGGCGCACATGGGCGCGACGATCGCCCGCGCGTTCGGACTCCCGGACAGTGCGTCCGTCGCATCGGCTCCGTGACCTAGGAACCTCGCGTCCGTAGTCACATCGACCGAACCGCGTGCGTCAACACGTCCAACGTATGGCACCGGAAATGCCCCCTCCCTGTCCCGGCCAGTATCGAAACGTGACCGGAGGGATTCTTGTGAGAACCTGGGCTGCTACCGTCGCCGTCCTCGCACTTGCTGCCGCTCCAACCGCCGCCGCGCAGTTCACCGCCGCGTTGGTGCCCGCGCACCTGCCGTCGCCGCGGAGCGTGCTAACGGCCAACTCGAACGCTCGCACGGCGATGCCGTCGGGGACGCGGGTCGATTCATCACTCGGCGCATTCGATTCGACATTCTTCGACTCGTCGTCGAATTCGGTCACCGCGACCGAGAAAACCACGTCGACACCGCCGCGCGCTGCTTCGACTGTACATTCACCCGACACAATCAGCGGCGGCGATACCGTCTTCAGCGATGGAGCCTCTGCGCCCGAAACCGATTCGACGCTGCCGGCATTGGCGCTCGCTGGTGTAGGTACGCTACTCGTTGGTGTGGTACTGGTTCGACGCTGACATGCGACGTTCCTTCGGAGTTTTCTTCGTGCTCGCCGGTGCATGCCTGCTGCTTACAGTGGGCTATGCATATGGTGCGAGCGCCATCGCACGGCGCCACGCGCGTGCGACGTGGACGGCCATAGAGGCAAACGGCTCGCTCTCCACGCCGGACAGCGCTGTATCGCATCACAGCTTCGCGCGCGGCGAGCCCGTTGGGCGCATCGACATTCCGGCGATCAATCTCGATGAGGTGTTCATCGAGGGAGTGGGCGACGCGCAGCTCGCGGTGGCGCCCGGGCATCTGCCGCAAAGCGCGCTGCCGGGCGAGCCGGGCAACGCGGTGATCTCTGCGCACCGTGACCGGCAGTTTCACGCACTCGACCAGCTTGCGCTGGGCGACACGATCGTCACCGAGACGTACGGCGGACGCACGACGTGGGTGATCGTGGCGCGGCGCATCGTCGAGCGGGGCAAGCCGGCGCTGTTCTCGACCGTCGAGCCGACGCTGACGCTCACGACGTGCTGGCCGGTGCGCTACGTGGGGCCGGCGCCCGATCGGTTGATCATTACGGCGAAGGTCTTGGAGCGGGCTCGACGCGGCGTCTGACGCCGATCACTTCCCAAGCGGGCCGCGGCAGGGCATCGTAGCGGCGTGTCCATCAAAAGCGCGTCATCGCCCGCCGCCGGACCCGCGCCGGCTCGCACCCAGCCGGTGTCGAGCGGACCCGCCGCCCGCCGGGTCATCCAGACCAGGAATGCCGAGGACCCCGCGCTGCGCACGTGGATCGTGTTGGCGCGGGCGTACCACACGATCGTGCGCGCGGTCTCGCGCGACGTCAGCCGCCACCGCCTCACGCTGGGCCAGTTCGCGGTGATGGAGGCGCTCTACCACAAGGGCGCGCTTCCGTTAGGCAGAGTGGGGTCGCTGCTGCTCGTCACCGCCGGCAACATCACGTACGTCGTGGACCAGCTCGAGCGCCGCGGACTCGTCCGCCGGGAGCGCCGCCACGGCGACCGGCGCGTGGTCTACGCGGCGCTCACCGCCAAGGGCCGCGCATTCATCGACGAGATCTTTCCCGCGCACGCCCGCTACGTCGCCGAGCTCTTCGACACGCTGCCGCCCGACGAGCAGAACCAGCTCCGCCGCCTGCTCAAGAGGCTCGGCTTCGCCGTCGCCGATCTCGAGGGCGAGGGCAAGGCCGATTGACGGCGTGGTGGGGCGCGGCTTTATCGCATGTTGGGAATAGGGAAGCGCTCGCTGGCGCTCGCTTGGGGAAGCGCTACGCTTGGGGAAGCGGCGGCCACGCCGCCTTGGGGAGTGGAAGGACCACAGTTGTCTCTGGATGGAGGG
>DASYXE010000296.1:0-8109 GCA_035935375.1 Gemmatimonadaceae bacterium
TCCAGCCGACGTCCGTCCACCGGCGGATTTCGCGAAAGATCTGGCGAGGCACACGAGCCAGGGCGGCATCGTGTGGATCTTCGCGCTCTGAGCCCGATCGTTAGGCACACGGGAGGAGACGAACCGATGAAGCAGACGACGACACGGCGGCTTTCGCGGGCGGCGCTGGTTCTTGTTCTCGCGCCCGGGTGTCGAGGCACCAGATCCGCTACGCCGACTCCGCAGACCGACGCGGCACTCGCTATCACGTCTCCCTCGCATCTGGCGGCGGGCGGCGTGGCGCCGCACGGAGCGACACTCACCAATCCGTACGCCGGCGACACGGCGGCTCAGACCGCGGGCGCCGCGCTATTCACGGCGATGAACTGCGATGGCTGCCACGGCGGCGGAGCGACAGGCTGGGTCGGTCCGAGTCTCGCCGACGGGCGGTGGCGATACGGTGGCACCGCCGGCGAGATCTTCTCCTCAATCTACTACGGCCGTCGCGATGGGATGCCGGCGTTCGGCGGTATCATGCCGGCCGCGGGCATCTGGAAGGTGGTCACGTACCTGCAATCGTTACAGCCGCCGAACGACGTGCCGACGGAGTCCTGGAAATGAGCTCGGTGCGGCTACCCAGTGCGTTGTCGGTTTCAAAACAGGCGCTCACTCCTCCTTGAGCGCGATCACCGGATCCACACGCGACGCCCGCCACGCCGGCACCATCGCCGCCGCGAGGGCAACGCCGACGAGCACCAGCGCCGTGCCGCCGAACGCCGCCGGATCGGTGGGACTCACGCCGAACAAGAACCGTGACAGCACTCGCGTGCTGCCTAACGCACCGAGCACGCCGATCGCGATCCCGACACCGGCAAGCGCCAGCGTGCGGCCGATCACCATCCGCAGCACGCGACCCGACCGCGCGCCCAACGCCATGCGTATCCCGATCTCGCGCGTTCGCTCCGCGACGTCGTAGGCGAGCACGCCGTACGTCCCGATCGCAGCCAACAGCAGAGCAAGCAGCGAGAAGGTGCCGAGCAGCGTCGTCTGAAACACAAAGCCGGCGACCAGATCCAGCATCGACGCGTTCATCGTCTGCAGCGCCTCCGCCGGAATGGCGGGATCCACGTTGCCCAACGCACGACGCATCGCGCCGGCAACGGACGCCCGGCCCGGCAGCGTTCGCACGACGTAGGTCATGTGGTTGATGAAGAACGGCGGCGTCGCCTGAAGGTAGGACATGTAGATGGTCGAGTGCCGCGCGAATCCCTGGTCCTGCACCACGTCGCGCACCACGCCGATTACCGTGAGCCAATCGCCCGGCCCGGGCTCGTCCACCATTGAAATCCGCTTGCCCACGGCACTCTGGCCAGGCCACACCGAACGCGCCACGGACTCGCTCACGATCACCACACCGGGCGTGCCCGATTCGTCGGCGCTGGTGAAGTCTCTGCCGTCGAGGAGGCGAATGCCCATGGCGCGAAAGTAGCCGGGACTAACGGTGGGCTTGTCGACTGTATAGCCCTTGGGAAGCGGCGTTGTCCCCTGGACGTGGAAGTCGCCCATGATGCCCATCTCGCCCATCGGCCGCCACGAAACCGCACCAACCGATTGCACGCCCGGTATTCCCGCCAATCGAGCCAGCATGCTCGTGTGGAAGAGCCGCAACTGCTCGGCAGTCGGGTAGGCGGTGGGCGGAAGGTCGACGGACATGGTGGTGACGCGCGCGGCATCGTAGCCCGTGTCGACGCGGCGCATCCGCGCAAAGCTGCCGACCATGAGCCCCGCCGCCATGAGCAGCACGAACGCCAGCGCGAGCTCGGCAATCACGAAACGGCCGCGCAACCGGGTCTGCGACCGGCCGATGACGCGTGCGCCTAACGCCAGTCCGCGCGTCAGGTCGCCGCGCACGCTCTCCAGCGCGGGCACGAGGCCGAACAGTATGCCGGTGAGCACGGCGACGGCGAGCGCAAAGCCGACGACGGGCGCATCGATGCGGACTTCCTGGAGCCGCGGAATGGCCCCATCCGGCGCGATCGCGCGCAGCGCGCGCACGCCGCCTAACGCGACGAGAATGCCGAGCGCGCCGCCGGCGCCGGACACGAGCGCGCTCTCGGTGAGCAGCTGCCCCAGCACGCGACGGCGGCTCGCCCCGAGCGACGCGCGGAGCGCGATCTCGCGACGCCGCGCCGAGGCGCGGATGAGGAGCAGGTTGGCGAGATTGACGCCGGCGATGAGCAGGACCAGCACCACCGCGCCGCCAAAAATCGCGAGCTCGCGCTGCACACCACGGGTGACCACCGACTTGAGCGCGACGACGCTCGCCGTGCTCGGCGGTCCGTGCTCGCGCGGGTCACGCCCCAGCGATTGGCCGATGTCGCCGAGCTCGGCCTGCGCGTGTTCGATGCCGACGCCGGGTCCGAGCCGGCCCAACAGCGCGACGATGAGGGTATTGCCGCGGTCGAGCGTAACGATGAGCGGCGTCCAGATGTCGCTCGACACAGGGAAGCGGAGCCCCGGCGGTGCAACTCCGACGATCGTGTACACGGACCCGTCGAGGGCGATCGTCGTGCCGACCACGTGCGGGTCACTCCCAAAGCGCTCGTGCCACAGCCGGTCGCTCACGATCGCGACGTTCGCGGCTCCAGGTGCGTCCTCGCCCCGTACGAAGGCCCGGCCTAACGCTGGCGCGACGCCGAGGAGCCGGAAGAAGTCCGCGCCGACGCGTGCGCCGTCGACGCGCTCGGCGGCGCCGGCGCCCGTGATCGTGAATTGTGCGCGCTGGTAGCAACTCGTGCTCGCGAACGAGTGCTGCTCCCGCTCGAAGGCCAGGCACAGTCGATCGGCCACCCCCAACGCCGTTCCGCCGAAAAAGCCCGGCGGCAGATACGAGAGAAGATAGAGCCGATCCGCCTGCTCGAACGGCAGCGGCCGCAGCAGGACGTCGTTGACGACGGTGAACACGGCACTCGTGGCGCCGACGCCCAAGGCGATCGTCAGGATCGCGACCGCGGCAAAGCCAGGCGCGCGCCGAAGCGTGCGGACGGCGAAGCGGATATCCTGGCCTAACTGTTCCACGCGGCGCAGGGCGCGCGTGTTGCGCACGTCCTCCTTGTACTGCTGCACGCCGCCGAACGCGATCAGGGCCGCGCGTCGCGCCGCGCTCTCGGTCATCCCACGCGCCACGTTTGCCTTCGTCTCCCGCTCGACGTGGTCGCGCAACTCGAGATCCACCTCGCGGTCGACATTCGTGCGATCGAAGATGCGCCGGAGGTGAAACACAGCAACGCGAACGAGTGACATGGGACGACTCCTGACGGCGCCGGCGTCTGGTCAGTGGATCACGCGCCCTGCATCACGTGTTGGACCGCGGTCATGAATCGCTCCCACTCGGCACGCTCGGTGGCCAGCAGCCGCTGACCCGCCCGCGTCAGGTGGTAGTACTTCGCCTTGCGGTTGTCCTCCGATGGCCGCCACTCGGCGTCCAGGAGCCCGCGTCCCTCGAGCCGGTGCAGCGCGGGATAGAGCGACCCTTGCTGCACCTTCAGCACGTCGCGCGACATCTGCTGGATACGCTCCGCGATGCCCCACCCGTGCATGGGCTCGAGCGACAGGGATTTCAGGATGAGCATGTCCAGCGTGCCCTGGCGGACGGTGACCGGGTCGATCGGCATATTCCTGTAGAAGTTTGAGAGGAGTATAGGCGCCGCCCTGTAGAAGGTCAAGAGGGCCCGGGCCGGGCGGCCACCGGCCCGGCGCGCGTCCTAACGGCGGCTCTCGACGAGCTTCGCCAGCGCGATCGCGTTGTTTGTGGTGGCCGAGCGGCCGAGGACGCTGACGCCAAAGCCGCCCTTCGCGTCCTCGACCGTCACGATCCAGCCGCCCGTGACGTCGGCGGCCGGCCACGAGACCGCTTTCGTGCCAAGGCCCGCAACCGGCTTGGCGCCGGTGCGTGTTTGCGCGTTGAGGGTGATGTCCGCATGGCGCGCGTCGGTCAACGTCACGATCACGCGCGCGTTGTCACTCGTTGCCCACGTGCATTTCCCGAGGACGCCGGGAATGGGCGGCCCGGCGGTGCCGGCGCCAACGTTCCACGAAATCGCCTTGGCGATGTCGGCCGGGCTCAGCAGCGCGCACGCGCTGTCCGCTGGGAGCGCGGCGCGTGCAGGGCGCGGTGCGTGTCCCGCGAGAACCGCGACGGTGACGAACGAGGCGACGGGCAGGTGGCGCATGTGATCCTCCGTGTTAGGCTCTCGTGAGACTGTCGCACCTTCCTTCGGGTTGCATCGGCTGCCTTACGGCTTCGGCATGAACTCCCACTTCGCATTGACCGTGACTCTCACGTCTACTGCGCGCCGTCCAACGTCGGTCTGACTGACGACGCCCACGATTGTCGCCTGTCGGATCGCGAGCGCCTCGAGAGCGTCTCCCTGTTGTGTATTGAGCTCGATCAATCGGCCGAGCGATCCACCGGCGGCGGTAGCAATCGCTTCCGCATCGCTGCGTGCGTTCGCAACTGCCTCAGCCAACACGCTCCGCCTCGCTTCACGCTCGGCGCTCGACGTAAAGGTGATCCCGCTCACGCGATTCGCGCCTGCCGCGAGTGCCGTGTCGATCAAAGCACCGATTCGATCGAGTCGCCGCACCTCGACACGCACCGAGTTGGTCGCGACGAAGCCCGGCGCCGTGGGATTGCCGAGGAGGCCCAGCCGCGTGTCAGGTCTGACGAGGTTTCCCGCCGACATGTCGGCCGAGTCCACGCCGGCACCTCGAAGCGCAGCGACGACGCTGTGCTGTGCACTCGCGCATTCTCGCGTCCCGCCTGCTCGGCCGTCGAGGCGTGCGTCTCGACGGCGATGGAGACGGTGGCGTGGTCGGCGGGAATCGATGTGCTGGCGGTCCCGCTCACGGCGACGATCGGGGGCGATGTCGCGCCAGCGTTAGTCTGCGCAGCCAGGGTCGGAGACACCAGCAGTGCGCATATCACCACGGACAGGCGACGCATACTCACCTCTCGGATGCAGTGGGGCATCGGGCGGGCGCCGCCCAACGGCGTCGGCGCCGTCAGCCATCGAGATGAATATGGTGGGAGCGCGGTGACTCTGCCAGGCGGTTAGGCGGCCGCGGGCCTCGCCGTCAGGCGGCACGCCGCCAGGCGAGCGCCGCGTCGAGCAGCCCCGCGAACAATCGCCGCATGTGCCAGTCGGCATGGGTGAGATCTTCGGGATGCCACTGGACCCCGAACACGAAGGCATCGTCGGCAGACTCGATCCCTTCCACCAGCCCGTCCGGCGCGTACGCCGTCGCGACCAACGACCGCGGAACGGACTTGATCCCTTGATGGTGCATGCTGTTCACCATCGCGCCCTGCTCCTCGAGCAGCGCCGCCAGCCGTGACGTGGGCGCCACCGCGACTTCGTGCACCACCTGGTCGCGCGGATTCATCCCGCCGTGCGGGAAGTAGTCGTGCTTGATCGCGCCCGGCATTTCCGCCGCCACGTCCTGGTACAACGTCCCGCCTGCCGCCACGTTGATCAGCTGCACGCCGCGGCAGATGCCTAACACAGGCTTGCGGTCCGCCATCGCCCACCGCGTGAGCATCACTTCGGCGCGGTCGCGATCGATGTCCGTCCGCCCGCAGCCCTCGAGCTTCGTCGCACCATACGTGCGCGGATCGATGTCGACACCGCCCGGCAGCAGCAGCCCGTCCAACTGCTCATAGATCCGCCGCATCGTGTCCTGATCGTCGGGCATGAGCGGAATGATCCACGGCACCCCTCCCGACTCGGCCATGGCCTGCACGTACCGCTGGCTCATCACCCAGCAGCGCGGCAGCTCGTCGGGAATGGCTTCGAGGGTCTGTGTTGTGATGCCGATGATCGGTCGGGCAGCGGGCAACGGTGCATCTCCTTGGGGAAGCGCTACGCTGAGGGAAGCGCTACGCTGAGGGAAGCGCTACGCTGTGGGAAGGGGGACGAGGGGGCATCATTCGCCTCACACAATGCCCCCTCTTCCCCCAGTGTCAGCGCTTCCCCCAGTGGAAGCGCTTCCCCCTTCCCTCTCCTAATCTATCCCTTCCGCCGTCTCCCTGACCAACTGGTCGACCACGTCCTTCAAATCCCCGGTCTTCTGGTACGTCGCGAGCTGACGATCCGCGCTCGTGCCGTTGGCCAGAATCGTGTACGCGTATTCGACCTCGGCGCGCGTCCCCAGGTCGTCCACCACGTCGTCGATGAACCAACCCACCAACTCACGAATGAGATCCGATGCCGGCGACTCTTCGCGCTTGCCGAAATCTATGAGCTTGCCGCTCAGGCCATAGCGGACCGCGCGCCATTTATTCTCCTCGAGCAGCGCGCCCGGGTAGACGCGGAACGTGAGGTTGTCGCGGCGGAGCTTCCACAGCTTGGCGATGATCGCCTGCAGGATCGCCGCCACGCACACCGCCTCCTCGACGCGCGTGCACACGTCGCAGATGCGGAATTCGAGCGTCGGGTAGCTCCAGTTAGGCCGGACGTCCCACCAGATCTTGGACCCGTCGGGGATGCAGTGCGTGCGGACGAGCGCGTCGAGCACTTCCTCGTAGTCGGACCAGGCGTGCATCTCGGGTGGGATGCCCGTGCGCGGAAAATTGCGGAAGATCACGCTCCGGTACGACTTGAGGCCCGTCAGGCGGCCCATCCAGAACGGCGAGCTGGTCGACAGACACAGCACGTGGGGCACGAAGTAGCGCGCCACGTTCATCGCGTCGATGAGAAAATCGCGATCCTCGATCCCGATGTGGACGTGCGTGCCGAAGATGAGCAGCTGTTGGGCGAGATCCTGCAGGTCCTGCTTGACGCCCATGTACCGCTCGAGCGGCGTGATCTCCTGCGTGATCCAACTCGAGAACGGGTGCGTGCCGGCGGCCGCGATCTTGAGGCCTTTGCGCGCGGCGAGCTGCATCACCGTGCCGCGCAGCCGCACCAGCTCGGCGCGGACCTCGGCCGGCGTGCGGCACACCTTCGTGCCGATCTCCACCATCGATTGGTGGAGCTCCGGCTTCACCTCCTCCATCACGAGATGGTCGCCGGCGAGGATTTCGGTGATGTACGACCGGAGCTCGCGCGTCTCCGGATCGATGATCTGATATTCTTCCTCGACGCCTAACGTAAGCGACGGTTGTTGCATGGCTCCCCTCCAGTGCCTAACGACGAGCGGTCACGAACGTCGGAACGGTCGACCCGCCGCCCGCGGTCACGTTGAGCAGCGGGGTGGTGCCGAGCCGCGTCAGGCAGCCCTCGACGTAGCGTCCGTGGGCGACGAACGGCGCCAGATCCACCATCCGGTCGGTGAATTGCACGGATCCGTCGACGAAACTCGGGTACGGCTCCGTCGGCAGACGGATGCGGCGCTGGACGATCGACGGCGCCTCGAGCGCCGACGTGAGGGCGTCGGCCCAGCTGTCATCATCCACCTCCCAACCGAGGACGATGCCCTTCCCACCGTATTCGTCGTTGGGCTTGAGCACCAGGTCCTCGCGGTTGGACGCAATCCACGGCACGAGATCGATGCGGTCGCCCTGATACACGGTCGTGCGCTCGGCCACGACGCGGGTCCAGGGAATGTGCGCGTCGATCGCGTCGCGCTGCTCGGCGGTGAACAGGTGCGCGTTGCGCTCGTCGCTCAGCACGGCGAGGCTCGCCTTCTTGTGCAGGATCTTGCAGCGGAACGGATTCACCATGCACACCGCCTGGTCGCGCACCGCGCGGATCACCGGGTGGTCGATACCGCCGCGGGCCACGAGCTCGCTGATCAGGACGCGCTTGTAGATGAGCGTGATGTGGAAGTCGCCGCATCGCAGCCGCCCGTTCTCGTACTCGACCTCGCGTGGGTCGGCGATCACGCACGGGATGCCTAACCCATGGAAGTAGCGCTCGAACAGGACGAACTCGTTGTACGTGGGGACCTCGCGCCAGTCGAGGATCGCGATGCGCGGCTGCTCGCGCGCGCCGCGCCAGCTGCGGAACGAATCGAGCAGTGGGAACAGCACGCCGTGCCGCGCCGGCAGCGGGCGCAGCTCGTACTCGCGCAGAAAGTCGCCCGTCACCGGCAGCGCGAGGAACGCGTCCGCGAGCGCGTCGCCGTACG
>DASYXE010000297.1:0-6301 GCA_035935375.1 Gemmatimonadaceae bacterium
TTCCCCACGGGGGTTCGAGCCGCCGCTTCCCCAAGCGAAGCGCTTCCCCAAGCCGGCGCGCTAGTAATTCCACCCCGCGGTGGATTCTCCAGCCGGCGCTTCCCTCTTGATAGCGTCGGCCATTTTCCTCACCATCTCCGCCCACGTGTACGAGTGCCACCCGTGGCCCTTCATCGGGCGGCCGTACGTGAAGTCGGCGTCCGAGTGCGGGTTGCTCGAGCTGTCCACCAGGTTCTGGAAATCGTAGACCGCGAGGTTGAGATAGTAGTTGTCCATGTCCCCGGCGAAGAAGTGCAGCTTGCCGGCCAACTTCGGGCCTAACGTCGGCCAGTTGCGTTGGGCGTACGCGCGCAAATCGAAGCCGTGGTCGCGCATGTAGTCGGCCGTCGAGTGGTCGATTACACCGGTTTGCTTGTTCCACACCGCCACCGGGTAGCCGTCGGCGCCGACCGGACCATACACCGCTTCCCACGCCTCCAGCTGATAGCCGGACCGGCCGTGGCTGCCTAACACATCCTCGAACCGGCTCAGCTGCCGCGTCGTGATCACCACCTGGCCCTCGGTCGTACGCTGGAACTGCCGCTCCGCGGGCTCGAACATCCCGTTTGGAATCGTGAACGCGTTGGTGTCCGCATAGATATTCGTCAGCTGATAGTGCCGGAAATCGATCGGGTCGGGCTGCAACACCCAGCCGCCGCCGAAGAAATCCGGGTGCTGCAGCAGCAGCGCCAGCGTCTGCCACCCGCTCGTCGACGCGCCCTCCACCTGTCGCGCGTACGGTTTCGGGATGATGCGGAAGTGCTGCTCCAGGTACGGCACCACTTCCTGCACGAACGCGTCGCCGTACGGGCCGTCGTTCGCCGAGTTGGTGGAGTACGAATCGGCGAAGTAGGGCGTCGCCTGCTCGAGCGTGACCGCAAT
The DNA here is from genome assembly GCA_035935375.1 of Gemmatimonadaceae bacterium. GTDB lineage: Bacteria > Gemmatimonadota > Gemmatimonadetes > Gemmatimonadales > Gemmatimonadaceae > JADGGM01. The sequence continues at coordinate 922 of DASYXE010000297.1, forward strand.
GACGCGCGGGAAGCTGTCCGACACCCACTGCCTGTAGAAATCGTAGCCGCTCTCGAGACCCGACACGCGATTGATGCGCGCGCCTCGGCGCAGCTGCAGCGGATTCTGCTCGCCGCCCCGGCGCTCCGACGTCGAGTCCGGGTTGAACGAGAAGGGGTCCGGCGCGTGGCCTAACGGAAACACGATGGGGTACGAGCTGTTCGGATGCTCCGCGTATCCCTTGGGCAGCAGCACGTCGGCGTAGATGTACACCGGGTGCCCCCAGAATTTCGTCAGGAGCTGGCTCTGAATCTTCACATGCTTGAGCCACTCCGTGTCCGCGGGCCTTGGCTCCTCGGCGATCACGTGATTGACGTCGAGCTTGATGGTGCTGTGGCCATCGATGTGCACCTTCTGCACGTCGCTGTACAGATTGCCGCCCGCGAAGTTGAAGAACTCCACGCGGCCGTCGCCCATGTGCACCCAGATCGTATGGCCGTCGCTGCGATGGTACTGCTGATAGACGTTCACCACCGCCTCGACGTAGTAGTCGCCGGGCGGTAGCTCGGAGAGCTGCATGGGGTAGCTCGTCGCGTCGTTGTCGACCACCGCCGCCTTACCGGCTGGTAGTTGGTCGAGGTCCACACCGAACACCGCGGGACCGCGCGGCGAGATGGCGAGGCGCGGTTCCGGTTTCTCCATCTTGCTCACCGCGATGACGAGCCGGCCGGTGAGCGGCCCCGCGTGCGCCGACGGCGCGACGGTCACCTCGAAGCGCGCCTGCGCCGCCGCGCTCGCGGCGAATAGGAGGGCGGCCGGCGCTGCCGTTAGGCAGGCGCGAACACGACGCATCGACCGCGCGCTCATCGTGTGGCTCCCAGGGAATCGGCGGCAATCGTCCGCGTCACGTGACCGGTGGTGTCGAGGAACTGGATGCTCGCCGCCCCGGTCGAGTCGACCATGAGCCGCAAGCGGGGATGCCCCTGCGGGTCGGACAGGCTCACGACCGAGCTGTGATCCGCATCGCGCCCGGCGAAGAGGCGTCGCGCAGCCAGCGGATGCCCTCCGTTCTCCACGAAGGCCTTCATCGCCGAATCGCGCGCCGCGCCGGCGGGCATCGCTTTGAGCGAGTCCTCCTTGGCGAGAACCGTCGTGATCGGAACGTCCGCGCGATCGGTGATCATGAGGCCCTGTTGCGTCCGACCATCGTTCTGACTGTACCGCAGCGTGACGGTTTCGTCCGACTCATAGTGGTCGAATGCGATGCCGCCGTCGGCGGTCACCTTGCCGTTCACCGTGCGGCCGCCGAACCCGATGCCGCCATCCTCTTCGCCTTCATCGTTGAAGAAGATCATGCCCGCGCCTTTGGGTCGTCCCGGATACACCTTCCCGTGAAACACCCAACCCGGCGATCGCGCCGCGTCGGAAATCGTCATGCGCAGCTTGCCGTCGGGCTCGACGACGTTGATGCGCTCGACATCGATCTCTTGAAAGTGCGGCTTCGTCGATGCCTTGGCGAACGCGGCGAGCGACAGCACGCCGATGATGCTCGTGGACGCCACGACGTACGTCCGGAAGTCGAGCCAGCGCGTGAGCGACGTGAACGATGCGCGTCTCATGTGGTCTCGCGGTGAAGGGAAGCTTGGCGCTCAGCGCGCGTCGCGGTCATCCAGATGGACTAACGGGCGGACGATGCGGACGCCGGCGCGAGCGGTCGAATCGCCCGCAGCAGGCCGCGCCTTCACGGCGGCGATCGCGTCCTGGTCCGACGGGCTTTTGCCGTCGACGCGCCAGAGATAGAGGTAGCGCCCTTCGGGCATCGGCACCTCGACCGTCCAGTCGTCGCCGGCGCGCGTCGCGGCAATCGGCTTGGCCGCGAAGTTGCCGGCCAGCTCCACCGTCTTCGCGTTAGGCGCGTGATATGTAAATCGTGCGATCTCACCCCAGTGGCGCCGCAGCAGAAAGTGATGCTCCGGGTCGACGAGCACCCGCGTCACGGCGCCGGCCGTCTCCAACGGCACCGTGTCGGCGCGCGAAGTGAGGTGCACCGACGTGCGGGTCGTGTCCGTACCCGACACGACGGCGATGTCCAGCGGCAGATCGAACACCACGTCCGGCTGGGTCTGCGTCACGACTAACGACGAACCATCGACGCGCGCGTCGACGTCGGGGATGTACTTGCCGGCGAGCCACGGCATCACGAACGGCGTCAGGTCGCGTCCCGCGGCCTTGGACATGTCGGCGATGAACTCGGGGTAGCCGTGCGGGCCCTCTCCATTCGTCGCGATGAACGCGCGCATGCCGCGATCGAAAATGGAATCGCCGAGCACATAGTCGAGCTGGTGCAGGATCCACGAACCTTTCGAGTAGTGGATGCGTCCGTTGTCCGGGTTGTCGAGGATGCTCTGCCTGCCCTCGAAGCCGCCCAGGAATCCGGCGCGGTCGAGGCCCGTCACGTAGGACGTCCGCATCCGCTCCCAGAACGCGCGCTCCATGTCCCTGCCGTACGCTGCGCCCAACACGAGCGATTCGCAGAACGTCGCCCAGCCTTCCTGGAGGAAGTTCGCGGCGAGGCCGGACGAGTTCATCGTCCAGCCGTGCGCCACCTCGTGCGCGAACGCGAACGACGGGCCGAGGTCGGGCTCATCGAGCATGGTCGCGCTGTCGCCCGAGATGACGGCGTTGTTCATGCGGACTTGCCAGCCGCTGTGGCCTAACTGTCGGTCTTCCACCACCGCCAGATAGCGCGACGGTGCTTGCGGCTCGCCGAACCGCGGCACCAGCACGTGGTAGACGAACCCGGCCGTCTTGGCGATCGTGTCCGGAGAGAAGTGAAATCCCGGCGCGAAGAACGTCTCGAGGGTGAATTCGCCGTCGTTCACCCTCTGCGTGACCGGCGTCCAGTCGCGGTCGTAGAGCAGCGCGAGCAAGAACTGCGGATGGATGCTCGTGCCGTGCACGGTGCGCACACCGTTGTTCACGGACTCGGTCTGCGGCACCGATGTCGTGAGGCGATATTGCGCCGGGATCGTGACCGTCACGGTGAGCTGGCTGAAATCGTTGCCGCTGTCGTAGTTGAAAAACGGATGCCACGCGTCGGTGTTGTTCATGGCGCCGTATGCCGGCAGCGTGTCGGGCGACGTCGTTGGTTTCACGTTCGCCGAATCGCCGGTGCCCCCCTTGGCTTCGTGCTGGGCCGGAATCGTATAGGCGAGCACGAGCTGCGCGTGGCCGGGTTTGCGGCCGCGCGTGTCGACCCACAGCACGCCGCCGCCTAACGCGTAGGGAACCGTCCTGCCGTCGAGCCGCACGAGGTGCAGCTCCGTCGCGTTGTTGAGGCGCGTCGCAAAGCCGTACGGGCTCCCGGCGTCGATCGTCAGCGTGTCGACGATGCGGCTCAGCCGGCCCGGCTCGATGTCCACGTGCAGCACGTGCGTGCGGATATCGTTGAGCGTGTCGAACGGAATCTGGCGCACGAGCATCCACGTCGTACCGCTGTGGCGTGCTTCGTACAGGCCCGACAAGCGCCGCACACGATTCGTTTCATCGGATCCCGTTTCGATGCCGGTCGCATGACCGTCGTGCACGGTGCCGGTGATGAGCAGCACGGCGCGCGACGCGTCGGACCACACCACGCGCCCCAGACCCGGCGTGCGCAACTGCTTGCGCTGCGCCGCCCCGTCCACCACCACTCTGCCTAACGGATCGGGGTAGACGCTGTCGAACTGGGCCGGCGTGCCGGTGGCGAAGCGCGCGAGCACGAGGTGGATGAGCGAGTCGGGCGACGGCGCGCCCACCTCGACCGGCGCCGGTATCTCGACCGTGGTCGCGACGTGCGTCGCCGGCGCGGTTTTCGCCGCGAGCGGAGTCGCGGCCAACGCGGCGAGCGCGGACAGCCGGAGCGCGGTCAATACGTTAGGCATTGGGTCGAACCTGTCTCGGATCGTGGAGGGGAGGGTGGGGGAGTCAGTGCGTCGCGCCCGCGGCGCCGTCGGATGGAATGCGGTACGTGACGCGACCCGCCGAATCGAGCAGCTGGATGGACGGCGCGCCCAGCGAGTCGACGCTGAGCAGGATCCGCGTGCGCCCGGCCGGATCGTTGAGCCGAACCGTCGCGGCTTTCTCGGCGCCCTTGCCGATGAGGATGCGCGACGCCGGCGCGAGGCCGCTGTCGATCGCGAATTGCCGCACGGCGCGCATCGCGCTGTCGCGTGCCGCGCCGGCTGGCAGCCTCATAGCCGCCATGGCGCGATCGAGCATCGGCGCCATCGGCTTCTCGGGCCGGTCGATCACGCGGAGGCCAACCCAACTGGTGTGCTGCGGTCCCCCTTCGTACGAGAGCTGAACCGTCTGGTCCTGTCGCCACTGATCCATCGTGAGCGAAGCGCCGGCGTCGTATCCGTCGCCGACTTTCTTCCCGTCCCAAATCAACCCGCCGTCTTCGTCGCCCTGGTCGTTGAAGAAGATCATCCCCGCGGGCTTGGCGCCGCCGCGGAGCGGGTAGGTCTTCCCGTCGATGATCGGGTCGGGGAAGTGCGCCTTGTTGGAGATCGCGAGGCGGATGGTTCCGTCAGCCTCGCGAACATTGATCCGGCCGACATCGATGACATCGAACTTGGCCGAAGGCGCGGGACGGACGAGCCCGGTGAACGCGGCGCCCGCCAATATAATGAGTGCGCCCAGGGTGACCGCGTTGAGGCGGCGGAGCCTCCGGATTTCGCGTTGAAGCTGCTGGTCCATGGTAAGTGACTCCGGCGGCGGCAGTTGAGGGGGCGGGTTGGCGATCGGTGGACTTGGGAACGTCAGTCTGGCGCGTCGGAGGGGTGGGCGTTATCATTTGTCCGGACCAATAGTAATTTGTCCGTATCAATAGCGAAAGACTGCGCTCCGTTGGGCTTTCCCGTCGTTCTCCACCACGCCTCCCGCAGTCGATCGTTCACGCCGTCCGTCCGCGCTTCTTAGGGCCGGTTCACCCGTCCACGAGGTTCCACCCTTGCCCAACATCAAGTGAGGAACGGTACCATGGGTCTCCGCTTAGCGCTCGCACTCTCGCTGCTCGCGGGCGGCGCGATGGTCGCCGAGTCGTTGCCGGCGCAGCAGCCGGCGGCGGCGGCGATGCACGAGCCGGCATTTGCCGCCACCCCCATCCCGCCCGTCACGCGCCTAACGGACCATCGGCGCGCGCTCGGCACCATCTCCGGCAAGGTCACCGACGTCAAAACCGGCGAGCCGCTGACCGCCGCGGGCGTCAAGGTCGAAGGCACCGAGTTAGGCGCGGTGACCGGCGAAGACGGCACGTACCACGTCGCCCGCGTCCCCGCCGGCACGTACACGCTCACCGTGCGGCGCATCGGGTACGCGCCCGCCACGAGACAGGTGACCGTGCCCGATGGCGGGGACG
>DASYXE010000298.1:0-4374 GCA_035935375.1 Gemmatimonadaceae bacterium
CGCCTAACGAACGCGGCGTGTCGTAGCCGAACCAGACCCCGGCGACCAGCGACGGCGTGTAGCCAATGAACCAGACGTCCGCGCCGTTGTTCGTCGTGCCGGTCTTGCCCGCGATCGGCCCGCGCGCGCCCATCGACCGCACCTCGCGCCCGGTGCCGTCGGTCACCACGGATTCCAGCATCGACGTCAGTTGAAACGCATCGCGGGGATCGAGCGCCGGCACCGGCGGCGCCGCATCGGTCGACCACAGGACCTTGCCGCCGGGCCCCTCGATGCGGCGCACCAGGCGTGGCGTGACCCGGTTCCCCCCGTTGGCGAACGGCGCGTACGCCGTCACCAGCTCGAGCGGCGTCACTTCCAAGGCGCCTAACGCAATGGATGGAACGGGCGCCAGCCGGCTGGTGATGCCGTTCGCGCGCGCGAGCGAGACGATGTGCGCCTCGCCGACGGCGTGGCCGAATCGCACCGCCGCCGCGTTGGACGAGTGCTCGATCGCGCGGCGCATCGTGATCCGGCCCTCGTACTCGTCGCCGAAGTTGGCCGGCGTCCAGTCGCGCCCGTCCTGCTCGACCTCGACCGGTGCGTCGTCCACCAGCGTCGCCGGCGTGTACCCGGCGCCTAACGCAGCGGCGTAGACGAATGGCTTGAACGCCGAACCCGGCTGGCGGTGCGCCGACAGCGCCCGGTCGAACGCGCCGTTCTGATAGCGCCGCCCCCCAACCAGCGCCCGGATGTCGCCGGTGCGCGGGTCGAGCGCGACGAGCGCGCCTTCCACCTGGTCGCTGCCGCCATCGGCGACTTCGTCGGCAATCGATGCGGCCTGATTGCGCACGGCACGCTCCGCCGCCCGTTGGGCACGGGCGTCGATCGTGGTATAGATGGTGAGGTCGCCGTACGCATCGGCGTCGCGGCCTAACACAGAATCGAGCACCGCGCGCGCGGCGCCGACCACCCACGAGCCCGTGTCCTCGGGGCGCCACTCGCCCTCGGCCACGTCGACCGGCTCGTCCGCCGCGGCGGCCGCGCGCTCCTCGCTCACGTATCCCTCGCGGACCATCAGCGACAACACCAGGTCGCGCCGCGCGCGCGCGCGATCGGGATCGTGCCGTGGCGTGTAGACCGATGGGCCTTTCGGCAGCGCCGCCAGCAACGCGCCTTCGGCGAGTGTGAGCCGCGACACGCTCTTGCCGAACAGATCTCGGCTCGTTGCCTCGACGCCGTACGTCCCGTTCCCCAGGTAGATGACGTTCAGGTAGAGCGCGAGAATCTGATCTTTCGTCAGATTCCGCTCGAGCAATCGCGCCATGCGCAGCTCGAGCAGCTTCCGGCGCAGCGTGCGGCCGCTGCCAACCGACGCGAAGCTGTTGCGCGCGACCTGCATGGTGATCGTGCTGAATCCTTCACGAGCGCCTAACGCCGCCGCGTCGCGCACCGTCGCGCGCAGAACGGCGTGCCAGTCCAGGCCGTTGTGATGGTAGAACCGACGATCTTCGGTCGCGACGAACGCCTCGCGCACGAAGCGCGGAATGCGAGCGAGCGGCACGTCGATCCGGCGAAGGTCTTCGAGGCGTCCAATCAGCCGCCCCGAGCGGTCCACCACTCGACTGCCTTCCGGAGGCTGGTACGCACGGATCTCCGCCCTCGACGGACAGCCGTCGAACCCACACGTGTAAAGCCACGCGTCGCCCACTACGATCGCGAGCGCAACCACGTTCACCAGGGCAAAGGCGCGCCAGTGGCGTCTGAGCCATAGCGGATCGCCCGAACCACCTTCGCTCGGCGTGCGACGGAAGAACGCACGCCACCGGTGCTTCATACGGGACTCGATCTTCATACCAAGCAGCACCGACAGGCGGGCCTGGCCCGCGTTCATTTTTCACTACGACGGCCGGAGTCTGCGGTTTCCCGGCAACACGTCCTACCGTAGACTTCTTTGACGGCAGCGAATATTCTTCGCGCCCCCACGGACCAGCCTTACCATGCACTCGGCACTTCGCCTCGCGCTCGTTGTCGTTTCGGCATTCGCCGGCGGAACAGCTCCTGGCACGCATCATCACGTCAGGCCGCCGCGCCCCGCCAACGAGCTGGGCCGGATTCCCATCCTCGAGTATCACGTCATCGGTGATTCCGACGCTCGATGGACCGTCGAGCGCGGACATTTCAAGCGGCAACTCGAGCTTCTCTATGAGAGGGGCTACCGCCCCATTACGGTTGCCGAGTTGATCGACCGGAAAATCACGCTCCCGGCCGGCATGTCGCCCGTGGTGTTCACGTTCGACGACGCGTCGCCATCACAATTCCGCTACGTCGATCACGACGGCACGCTCGAGGTCGACCCGAATAGCGCGATCGGGATCTGGCTCGAGTTTCACCGCACCCATCCCGACTGGGCTAACAAAGCCACCTTCTGCATGCTGCCCGCCGCCGCAGCAGGGCACGCCTTTTTTGGCGATGGCGGGATTGAAGGCCAGAAGACCGAATGGCGAAAGCTCAAGGTCAGGTTCTTGGCCGACCAGGGCTTCGAGTTATGCGACCACACGCTCTGGCATGCCAACCTCTCGAAGTACTCGGACGAGGTGGTGCAGGAACAAATCGCTCGCGGCGCAATGGCGATCGACTCCGCCGTTCCGGGCTACCGGGTCCGAACGTTCGCGCTTCCTCTCGGTATCTGGCCCAAGAATCACGAACTGGCCCACGCCGGGTCATGGCGAGACCCGAGGACCGGGCGAGTCATCGCGTACCGGTTCGACGCGATACTAGAGGTGACCGGTGGTCCGGCTCGGAGTCCTCTCGACCCGAAATTCGACCCGCTTCGCTTGCCGCGCGTCGAGGTGTTCGGCGATGCGTTAGAACGGCTGTTAGACCAACTCGACCGAAGCGGCAGCCGCTATGTGGCGTCTGGCCGGCCGATTGGAGACAGCTCGACGATCGTGGGAGGCGCGTCCAGTGGGGCCGATAGTCGACCGCGCGAGCAGCACTGACAATAGATGGGAGCACACGAGCAGGCGCACGCGACTTCGACGGGATCGTGCTGTCGTCTTTCTATACAGTGTCACAAAAGCTGTGTGTTTTCGACTTGATTGCGGCTACGGCTCAGAAATTTGTCCTAAAATGACCCCTCAATGTCCTAAAACTGTGCTTGCCTCAGCCGATACTCGGAAGCAAGTTGGGCGTCGCACTTGGCAGAACGACCGACGGATTGGAGGAAAGTGAATGGGACGCTCACAGGTGAAGCTCCCTCATTACGCATTCTTCGAAGCGCTGGCGCGCTGTGAGAACGAGTCGTGTGCGGAATGGCGCACGACGAGCGCCGGGCTATTGACGCTGCGTTTGTTCGACGACTGGGTGATGGAAGGCGGGAGTGCGGTGTCGTTGGACTCGTGGGGTCTGCGTTGCGTGCGTGAATCGATCTCGACGATCGATGCGGGGAGCAGTGTGCGGGCGCTGCTGACGAGTCTCGTGGACTCGATGCAGCTGGCCCGTCACGCCCGTGTAGCGGTCGTCGCGCCGCGCCTCATGGCGTACGCGCGTGCATTGCAGTTCGATGCCAAGTGGGCGTTGGCAGCGGACGTGTACCGTGCTGTTCTGCAGAACGCGGAGCCGGCGGCGGACACGGATGTGGTGATCGCGGCCAACATGCAGTTAGGCGCGTGCATGCGCGTGCTGGCGCAGTGGAGCGAGGCGCGCGGTGCGTATGCGGCGGCGGCCGAAGTCGCGGCGTTCACCGGCGATGTGGCCAACGTGCTCAAGGCGCGGATCGCGGAAGCGAACGTCATGTCGGCGCGCGGCAACTTGCCGTCGGCCGAAAAGATTTTGGATTCGGTGATCGAGGGCGCAGAAGAGAGCGGCCTAACGGAGATCCGCGCGTTCGCGTTGCAGGACCGCGGCGCGATCGCCCGACAGCGCGGCGACGTGGAGCGTGCACTGGGCTGCGCCTATGAAGCTTTGAGCACATTTGAGAGTCAAGGCGCGAAAGACCGTGCCCTCGCCGACGTGGCGGCGGCGTTTTTCGACTTGGGCCTTCTGGACGCTGCGCGCGACGCCAACTTGATGCTGGCTGCTACGGCTCAAGAGCAGTTCACGCGCAGTGTGGCCTTGATCAACTTGCTGGAAATCGCGGGGCTCGATCATCGCGAACCCGTGTTCGAGCAATACCGTCGCGAACTACTTGTTGCGAATCTTCCGGCGACGCTCGAGGCGCATTACTACCTCTACGTCGGACAAGGCTATCGCATCTTCGGCAGAAACGATCAAGCGAAGCAGGCGCTCGAACGGGCTGTCGATGCAGCATCGCAGCACCAAATCAACGAAGTCATCATCAAAGCAGAGCAAAGTCTTACGGAGCTTGCGGCGGGAACGGCACGCACCGAAAAG
>DASYXE010000299.1:0-5312 GCA_035935375.1 Gemmatimonadaceae bacterium
TATCGGTGGCAACAGACATGGACCGAGACCGGGAAGCCACCAGAAACAAGCTCATGGATGCCGTCGAACGGATCGCCATCCGCGACGGATTCGAGGCGTGTGGCGTGAACGCGATAGCCCAGGAGGCCGGCGTCGACAAGGTCCTCATCTACCGATACTTCGGTGGAGTCGATGGCCTCATTTCGACCGTCATCGCCGAGCGCGCCGCGTGGCCCAAATCGGCTCCGTTGCCCGACGGTACGTCGCCCGGATCCGCCCTGTCGTCCGCACTCATTGATCAAGCGCGCGCCATTCGCGCTCGGCCGCTCGCCCAACACGCCGTCGCGTGGGAAGCGAGCGGGCACGCCGATCACGACATCGCGCGTCCCATCTCGGAAGGACGCGAGTCGCAGCTGTCCGCGCTGGCAGCCGCGCTGCGCGAGCGACACGCGGTACCGGCTCGGTTCGACCTCGAGGCCATTGGCGCTCTTGTGGCCGCGGGACTCACGATGCTCGCGGCGCGCACCGACCACCACGTACCATTCTTCGGTCTGGACCTCGAGCGCGATGCCGACTGGCGGCGTATCGAGAAGGCGGCCGCCACTATCTTGCGGGCGCTGCTCGACCCATCCGACGCCTGATTTTTTTTTCGCGTGGAGCCATGACTGAATCGTTGAGCACCGCACCGCCCGCGTTCGCGCCCTCCCGTACCGGGATCGATGTCCGCGGACTCACGAAGCTCTACGGCGATCTCTCTGCGGTGTCGAACCTGTCGTTCACCGTACAGGCCGGCGAGGTGTTGGGCCTGGTCGGGCCTAACGGAGCGGGCAAGACGACCACGCTGCGCAGCTTGAGCGGGATCATCCGGCCCACGAGCGGCACGATCCACATCGCGGGGCACGATCTCGCCCGGGACCCCGTGGCGGCGAAGCGCGCGCTCGCGTTCATCCCGGACGAGCCGCACCTGTTCGAGTACCTGTCGGTGGACGAGCACCTGCAGTTCATCGCGCGCCTCTACGACGTGGGCGACGCCGAGCGACGGATCGGGCCGCTCCTAACGGAACTGGAGCTCGTCGAGAAGCGCGACGCGCTGCCCACCGAGTTGTCGCGCGGCATGCGGCAGAAGCTCGCCATCGCGTGCGGTCTCCTGCACGACCCACGAGCGCTCGTGCTCGACGAGCCCCTTACGGGCCTCGACCCGGCCGGCATGCGCAAGATGAAAGCGACGATCGTCGCGCGCGCCCGCGAGGGCGCGGCGGTCGTGCTGAGCTCGCACCTCCTCCATCTCGTGGAGGAGCTGTGCACGCGCATCCTCATCATCTATCGCGGGCGCGCGGTGGCCTTCGGTGCGCTCGACGACATCATCGCCGAGCGTCCGCAGCTCGCGGGCCGCGGGCTCGAGGACATTTTCCTCGCGCTCACGGGCGATGGCGCCGGCGCGTGACGGCCCGCGCGGCGCGGTCTCCGTTCTCGGCGCTCGCGTGGCTGCTCGCGCGCGGGGTGGTGAACCGCACCGTTAGGCGGGCGCGGCGGGCGCGGCAGCCGCGGTACGCGGTGGCGCTCGTGGCCGGCCTCGCATATTTCTGGTTCATCGTCGGTCCGCGCCGCCAGGCCATATTCACCAACGTGCAACCCGACGGCACCGCGCACCTCGCGTACGCGCTGGGATGCGCGGTGCTCGTCGCCAGTTGGTGGCTCTTCGGCAGCGACGAGGTGGCGCTCAACTTCTCCACCGCCGAAGTCCAGATGTTGTTTCCGGCGCCGGTCACCCGGCGCCAGCTGGTCGGATACAAGCTGCTGCAGTCGCAGATGCTGATCGTGGTGAACGTGATCTTCTGGACCGCTCTGTTAGGACGCGCGCCGGGGTCGATCATCGAGCGGCCCATATCGCTCTGGATCGTGTTCACGACGCTGTATCTGCATCGCGTGGGGTCGTCGCTGGTGCGCGAGAGCGCGGCGCAGCACGGCGCCGCCGCTCTCAGACGCCACCTCGCCGCCTTCATCGCCGTCTCGGCGGCGGCCGTGGCGGTCGTGTGGGGCATCGCGGCGCAGATGCCGGCGCTGCGCGCGGCCATCACGTCCGGGAGTACGTTAGGCGCGGCCGTCGCCGTGCTCCACTCTCCCACGAGCAAGGCGGTGCTCTACCCGTTCCGGCTGATGCTGGCGCCGGTGTTCACGCCATCGAGCACTGCGTGGTTCGGCGCGGTGTGGCCGGCGCTCCTGGTCGTGGTATTGCACGTGGTGTGGGTGCTGCGCACCGACGCCGCGTTCGAGGAAGCGGCGGCGGCCAACGCGTCGCGGCGCGCGCTGAGGTTGGCCAGGCGCGCAGGCCGCGCGTCGATACCGGCGGCCGGCAGTGTGCGGCGCCGGTTCCGCCTGCCGCTCCCGGCGCGGAGCACGCCCGCCGCGGCCATCGCGTGGAAGAACATCGTGGCGTTAGGCCGCACGCTCGCCGTGCGGACGGTGATCGCGATCGTGATCATCGTCGTGCTGTTACTGGTGTTCCTCAACGAGCTGATGCCGCAGACGGACAAACTCTCCGTGCTCGCCGGCCGTCTCGCGCTCGCGTTCGTGCTGATGCTGCTCTTCGTGGGACCGCTCTGGGTGCGCAACGACCTCCGGCTCGATATGCTGCAGCTCGATGTGTTGCGCTCGTTCCCGATACGCGGTGCCACGCTCGTGCGCGCCGAGCTCGCGTCGGCGCTCGTGACGCTGGCCGCGCTGCAGCTACCGATGCTGCTCGCCGCGTACGCGCTCAATCCGGTGCGCAACGAGATCGGCCAATCGTGGTCCGACCAGACCGCGCTGCTCGTGACGAGTCTCATCCTGCTGCCCGCGGTGAGCGCGTTGGGCGTGCTGGTTCAGAACGCCGGCGTGCTGTTATTTCCCGGATGGGTCCGGCTGGGTTTGTCGCGACCGGGCGGGATCGAGGCGATCGGCCAGGGCATCGTGACGATGTTCGGTTCGACGCTGGTGCTGACGCTGGGCCTGGCGCTGCCGCTGGTGTTAGGCGCGCCGGTGGCCGTGGTCGCGGTCGCGCGCGTCGGCTTGTGGGGTCTGGTGCCGGGCTCGGCGATCGGCGCGGCGATCGTGGCCGGCGAAGTGTGGCTCGTCACCGCCTGGCTGGGACGCGTGTTTGAGCGGACCGACGAGCTGCCGGACGAGGCCGCGGCGTCCGGCGCCTGAGGCGCCTAGCCGGAGCCCGGCGCTGCCCGCGGCGGGCGCCGAGCGGCGAGCGAGCCCGGGCCGATCACGTCGTCGCCGAATCGCTCGCGGAGCGCGTCCACCGTGTGCGCCAGCGTGCGGTCGCGCGCCGTTTCGGTGAATGCGTCGCCCGGCGCGTCGAAGAACGCCAGCTGCGCCGGCGACGGCGCGGGCGCGAGCGACGACAGCGAGACGCCTATGAGACGCGCCTTGCACCGGCGGGCCGAGCGCAGACGGCGCAGCAGCGCGCGCGCCGTTTCGTGAATCGGCCGGTCGGACAACACGCCGTCGTCCAACGTGCGGCTCGCCTGCCGCGTGTTGAAATCGAAATCGCGCAGCTTGACCGTGACCGTGCGCGCCGTGAGTCCTTCCGAACGGAGGTCGGCTGCGGCACGCACGACGAGACGCAGCAGCTCGCGCTCGAGCGACGCATCGTCGCCCAAGTCCGTTGGAAACGTGTCCTCGCGGCTCAAGCTCTTGAGCTCGCCGTCGCCCGCGACTTTGCCGTGATCCACGCCGTGCACGCGGTCCAGGAGCCACCGGGCGTCGCGCTTGCCTAACCACGTGACCAGCGTGCGCTCGTCGTGGGCGAGCACGTCGCGCACCGTGACCATTCCGTGCCGCTTGAGCCGCTCCTGGAACCGCGGGCCGACGAGCGGGATCTCGCCTAACGTAAATCGCGTGAGGAACTGCGCTTCGCCGCCCGCCGCCACGATGTGGACGCCGGTGCGATCGGTGTCGGGCTTGGGCTTGGCCACCTCGACCGCGAGCTTCGCGACGAGCTTGTTGGACCCGCCGCCGATCGACACGGTAAGGCCGGACCCTTCGCGCACGGCGTCGCGGATGCGATGCGCGGTGCGCTCGATGGGCTCGCCACGGTAGAGCGCGTCGGTGCCGGTGAGGTCGAGATACCACTCGTCGATGCTGGCCGTCTCGACCACCGGCGCGAAGCGATGCAGAATCGCACGGATCTGGCGGCTCTTGGTCGCGCATTCGCGGCGCGGGACCGGTACGCACATCGCGCGCGGACAGAGGCGCAGGGCTTGCGACACCGGCATCGCCGACCGCACGCCGAATTTTCTCGTCTCGTACGACGCCGAGCAGACGACGCCGCGGCTGTCGGCCGAGCCGCCCACGATGAGCAGCGGCGCTCGGCCCGCGCCCTCGGGGTCGACTAACCGGGCGACCGCGACGAAGAACGCGTCGGCGTCGGCGAGCAGAACGCTAGGCACAACCTTCACACGTGGAGCGCACGATGGGGCACATGGTCGAGTTCAAGGCGAACGGACGGAACGGGACGGGATACCTCGCCACGCCGCCGGGCGGCAAAGGGACAGGGCTGATCGTGGTCCAGGAATACTGGGGTCTCGTGGACCACATCAAAGATCTCGCGGAGCGGTTCGCCAAGGCAGGGTACGTCGCGTTGTCGCCGGACCTCTACCATGGTAAGACAACGAAGAGTCCGGACGAGGCCGGCAAGATGCTCATGGCCCTCAACATCGCCGAAGCCGGCAAGGACATGAAGGGCTCCGCCGGGTATCTGCTCGGGAGCGGGGCGGTCACGTCCAAACGAGTCGGTATCGTTGGATTCTGCATGGGTGGAGCTCTCGCGATGTACGCGGGGATGGAGTATCCCGAGCTCATCGCTGCCGTCGTGGACTTCTACGGCATACATCCCGCAGTCAAGATCGACGCAAAGCGCTTCCGCGTTCCGGCACTCGGCCACTTTGGCAAGCAGGACAAGTCGGTGAGCGAGGAGTCGGCGCAGACGCTGACGACGTCGATCAATGGAGCCGGCGGGAGCTTCGAGTCCCACTATTACGACGCCGGACACGCGTTCTTCAACGACACGCGGCCCGTGTACAGCGAGCCCGACGCGAAGGTCGCGTGGCGGCGAACGCTGGATTTTCTCGAGGCAAACGTCTCCTGAGCGACGCCCGCGGGCCGGGAACCTGGACTCCTCGTGTGAGCTTTGCCGAGAGAGGAATCCGCTGATGAAAGAGCCGAGGTTCGGTCGATAGACCGTCGAACTTCGGGATGCGGTTCGGGGTACGTCCAAGAGAGGCAGTGACTGGCCGCCCGGCCGGCGGGTTGTTCCGGTCGGGCACCGAAGGTGTCGCTCTCAAACA
>DASYXE010000300.1:0-4014 GCA_035935375.1 Gemmatimonadaceae bacterium
GGTGAATCAGTCCCAGGTACAGTGAGACCAACCCGCCGAGCGATGATCCACCGAGCCCTGTGTCGCCGGCCTCGGTTAGCGTCCGATACGTCTCGTCCATGAACGGTTTCAGCTCCTCCACCAACATTCGCCCGTAGAGCAGCGCCTTTCCCCCCGCCCGCCTGGCGGCATCGCGCGTCGGCGTGTATTCGTCGAGGCGATATGCCCCGGCATTGTACACCCCGACGATGATCGGCTGCCTGATCACACCCTCGCGCGCCAGTGCGTCCGACGTCTCATCCATCCGCCACTCGCCGGCAAACGACGTCGCCGCGTCGAACAGATTCTGCCCGTCCTGCATGTACAACACCGGATACCGCGCCGCCGCGTCGGCCTCGTAGCCTAACGGAAGATGCACGATCACGTCGTGCGGCGCCGACACGTAGCGCGACGCGAACGCGGGATGGAACCGAAAGGCGCCGGTCAACGTCGTC
This sequence comes from Gemmatimonadaceae bacterium, assembly GCA_035935375.1. Taxonomy (GTDB): domain Bacteria; phylum Gemmatimonadota; class Gemmatimonadetes; order Gemmatimonadales; family Gemmatimonadaceae; genus JADGGM01. The sequence continues at coordinate 474 of DASYXE010000300.1, forward strand.
GGGCGGCGCGGCTCGATGGGCGGCGTCGTCATGGTGGTGTAACGTAACCAGTTGTCCTCACACCAGGGGGTAAGGCCGACATGCGCAAGACGTACGACATTCGCCAAGACGCCGAGCGCATCGCGAGGATTCGAGCGTCGGAGCGCAGCACCACAGGGTTGGGACTCTCCCCGGCACAGGCCCCATTTGGATCACCAGAATGGTGGGCCGCCATCGACGACGGCCGTATTCCGCTCTACACCGTCCACGGTGTAATCTCCCGTCTCTATGTGTCCGGTCTGCCGTCGCCCGATTGGCCGGAATTCGAGATCGATGCAGAGGGCGAGCGCAGTTCCTGGCCGCGCATGACATCGGATGGTCCACCAGGAAGCCCGACGCGGCTCGCGCGAGACGCCCTCTATGAGCTCGGCCGGCCTGTCCTCCTCAAGTACGTCCGTCAACGACTGCGACACGAGCTCCCGGGGAAAGCGTTCATCAAGACCGTACTCGAAATCTGGATCGGCGGCACAGACGCACGACGCAATCACGACGCGGGGTGACGCTCACGCCCGCGATCGTTAGGCATAGCGTACGACAGGCAACACGGAGGACGCGAACTGCATGCACCGCGAATACCACCAGTGGTTCAGCCCATCGCTCGGCCGCCCTATGGAGTTGCTCCGATTCGGACACGCCGGCGCCCGCGTCCTCGTGTTCCCCACCTCCATGGGCCGCTTCTTCGAATGGGAAGACCGCGGCATGATCGCCGCCCTCGCCGGTCAGATCGAATCGGGATGGATCCAGGTCATCTGCGTCGACAGCGTCGACGCCGAGAGCTGGTACGCGAAGTGGCGACCCGTGTGGGAACGCGCGGCACGACACGAGCAGTACGAGCGCTACCTGCTCGAGGAAGTCCTGCCGCTGTCGCGGCACAACCCCAATCCCTTCCTCATCGTGACCGGCGCGAGCTTCGGCGCATACCACGCGGTCAACTTCGCGCTCCGTCACCCCGAGCTCGTGGGACGCGCCATCGGACTCAGCGGACTGTACGACGTCAAGGAAATGACGGGCGGCCTCTCCAATGACACGGTGTACTTCAACAACCCGTGCGACTTCCTCGTGCACGAGCACGACGACGGCCGGCTTGCGGCGCTGCGCCGGCTCGATACCATCCTCGCCGTCGGCCGCGACGACGCCGCGCGCGGCAACAACGAGTACCTGTCCACCCTCCTCCGAGCGAAGCATATTCCCCACGCCCTCCGCATCTGGGACGGGTGGTGTCACGATTGGCCCTACTGGGCCGAGATGATCCGCCGCTACATCGGCGGCAACGCTTGAGAGGGGAGCAGGGCGATGGTGCGCAAAGTGGGTTTGCTCGTTGGGCGGGAATGGTCGTGGCCGCCGGCGTTCATCGATCGCGTCGCGCAGCGCAACGCGGGCGTCCAAGTCGAATTCGTGCAGCTCGACGCGGCGCGCATGGACGAGCCGTGTCCGTACGCGGTGATCGTCGACCGCATCTCGCACGAGGTGCCGTACTACCGGAGCTACCTCAAGTACGCCGTGCTCCAGGGCGTGAGCGTGATCAACAATCCGTTCATGTGGACGGCCGACGACAAATTCTTCGGCGCTACCCTGGCGACGAAACTCGGCGTCGCGAGTCCCAAGACGGCCGCGTTGCCTAACAAGGCGTACGTGCCGGGCATCAAGCACGACGAGAGTCTCCGCAACCTGCGCTACCCGCTCGACTGGAAGGGACTCATCGACTACATCGGCCTCCCGTGCGTGCTCAAGGATGCGCACGGCGGCGGATGGAAAGACGTCTACATCTGCCGCTCGCTCGACGAGCTGATCCACCACTACGACAGTTCCGGGCTGCTCACGATGGTGGTGCAGGAGTTCATCGAGTGGGAGCACTTCGTGCGCTGCCTGGCGATCGGCCAGGAGCACGTGCTGCCCATGAAGTACGACCCGCGCGAGCGGAAGTACCACGTGGATCACGCGCACCTGTCCCCTGCGTTAGGCGAACGCATCGTGCGTGACACGCTGACGCTGGTGCGCGCGCTCGGCTACGACATGAACTCGCTCGAGTGGGCGGTGCGGGACGGCGTGCCGTACGCGATCGATTTCATGAATCCGGCGCCGGACATGGACATCTACTCGCTCACGCCCACGTACTTCGAGTGGGTGGTGGAGCACATGGCGGACCTGGTGATCCGTCTGGCCCAGGACCCCCGGGCCCAGGCGCGCGACCTCAGATGGGACGGCCTGTTGGCCGCGGGCCGCCGGTTGCCTCACGCAGCGACGCGCTGAGATGCGCGCGCTGTTCCGCGCGTCAGGCGCGAACGGTCTTCACGTCGTACGGACGGAAGCTCGCGTCGGCGGTGAGAATGGGCAGGTCCTCCAGTTGGGCCTGCGCCACCAGCAGGCGGTCGAACGGATCGCGGTGGTGCGCGGGCAGCGTCGCCACCTGCAGCGTATGCCGCGCGTGCACGGGAAGCGCCGTGACGCCGGTGCGCGCCATGAGCCGCGGGATGTATGCCTGGGGCGTTTCCGGCAGGCGCAGCTTGCCCAACGCGAACTTGATCGCGATCTCCCACGTGCTGGCCGCCGACAGCACCAACTCGTTGTCGGCCGCGATGACAATCGAGCGGCCCTTTTTCGAGAGCCGCTCGGGTGCCGCCAACATCCAGAGCCAGACGTGCGTGTCGAGCAGCACTCTCACGCTTCGAATGCGTCGAGGAGCTCGGCCGGGAGGGGCGCGTTAAAGTCATCGCCAAACGTGATGCGCCCGCGCTCGGAGCCGAGCACACGTTCGCCCTCGGGCAGCGTGACGGGAACGAGACGCGCCACCGGCACGCCCGCGCGCGCGATATACACGTCCTGCCCCTCCGAGACGCGCTTGAGGAGCTTGGAGAGTTGGGTCTTGGCTTCGTGCACGTTATACGTCCGGCGCTTGGGCATGGCCGCAATATGGCTAATGCGGTGGACTAATGCAAGCGGCCGCGTTGCGTTATGACGCTCCGACGCGCAATCGAACGGTACCACGAGCTCCTCACCCCCGACGTCGCCGCGGAGAGCCAGGCGCTGCTCGACGAGCAATTGTCGTCGCGGGGATTGTTCTTCGGCGATCGCGCGCTGTGCACGGTGCTGCGCCCGCGCCTGCTGTTAGGCGAACAGTATCGATACGTCCAGCAGCAGTGCGCGCTGCTGCTGGCGGCGTTCGCCCGGGCACTGCGCGCCGCGCTCGCCGACGCGACCGTGCTCGATCAGTTCGGCCTGGAACAGTGGGAGCGCACGCTCGTCGACGTCGATCCCGGCTTTCGCGAGGCGAGCCCCACGTCGCGCCTCGACGCCTTCTACGACGCCGACGCGGGGCCGCTGTACTTCACCGAGTACAACGCCGAGACGCCGGCCGGACTGGCGTACGGCGACGCGCTCGCGGACGCCTTCCTCGCCCTGCCGGTGACGGGCGCCTTTCTGCGCGAGTACGAGCTCCGCCCCCTGCCGGCGCGGCACGGCGTGCTGTTCCCGCTGCTCGATTCGTTCCGCAGCTGGCGCGGCG
>DASYXE010000301.1:0-1803 GCA_035935375.1 Gemmatimonadaceae bacterium
ATCTCGACGCTCCTCGCGAACGTGAACAGCTACGAGCTGTCCGCGGATCACAAGAAGCTGCTCGTTCGGCGCGGCGACGACCTGTTCGTATTCGATGCCGGCGCGCACACGCCGGAAAAGCTGGACGAGACGAAGGTCGACCTGTCGGGATGGAAGCTGCGCATCCAGCCGCGCGAGGAGTGGCAGCAGATGTATCGCGAGGCGTGGCGTCTCGAGCGCGACTACTTCTACGACCGCGACATGAACGGCGTCGACTGGGCGGCGATGCGAAAGAAGTACGAGCCCCTGGCCGCGCGCGTGACCGACCGCGACGAGCTCTCGGATGTGTTCGGGCAGATGATCGGCGAGCTGTCGGCGCTGCACATGTTCGTCTATGGCGGCGACATACAGACGTCCACGGAGCAGATCCAGACCGGCTCGTTAGGCGCGGAGCTGGCGCGCGACGCGGCGGCCGGCGGCTATCGGGTGGTTCACGTGTACCGCAGCGACCCGGATGACCCCGATCGCCTGTCGCCGCTCGCGCGCGCCGGCGTCGAGGTGCACGCCGGGGACGTGATTGTGGACGTGAACGGCACGCCGGCGTTGTCGGGCCCGTCCTTGGGCGCGCTCCTGCGCAACACGGCCGGTACGCAGGTCCGGCTGCGCGTCAAAGCCGCGGGCCGGGCGACGCGCGACGTGATCGCCGAACCCATGACCGCCCGTGCCGCGTCGAACTTGCGATACAACGAATGGGAGTATACGCGACGCCTGCTCGTGGACAGCCTGAGCCACGGCCGCATCGGGTACGTGCATCTGCGCGCGATGACCAACAACGACATCGCGCAGTGGGAACGCGACTTCTACCCGGTGTTCAACCGCGATGCGCTGATCGTCGACGTACGCAACAACGGCGGCGGAAACATCGACTCCTGGATTCTCGAGAAGCTGATGCGCCATGCGTGGATGTTCTGGCAGCCGCGCACCGGCGCGCCCTACTGGAACATGCAGGAAGCGTTTCGCGGACCGATGACGGTGCTGGTGAACGAGCACACTGCCTCGGATGGCGAGGCGTTCGCCTACGGCTTCCGCGCGCTCGGGTTAGGCAAGGTGATCGGTACGCGGACGTGGGGCGGCGAAATCTGGCTGTCGTCGTCCAACATTCTGGCCGACCGCGGTATCGCGACCGCCGCCGAGATGGGCGTGTACGGGCCCAACAGCGAATGGCTCATCGAAGGCCACGGCGTCGATCCCGACGTGGTCGTGGACGACACGCCGCATCAGACCTTCCTCGGCCGCGATGCGCAGCTCGAGATGGCGGTGCGCACGCTGATGGATCAGTTAGCCAAGCAGCCGCCGAGCGTGCCAAAAGCGCCCAAGTATCCGCACAAAGGACCCTGACCATGGCGCGCGCGGCGCATCGCGGCGCGCGCACATGATGCGGCCGGCGCGCCCCCTGAGCTCGAGGCCGTCGGTCCGACCATTCAGGTAACGCGCATTGAGCTCGTCGGCGCCCAGATCATCGAGCGTGCGGTAGCCCATGTCGCCCATCGCTCGCGTCAGGTCATCGGGATCGAAGAACCCGAGAAACGGCTCGCCGGCGCGCGCTACGCGCTCGGCCAGGGCGTCGAAGGCCCCGCGGTGTCCTTCTTCGATCGACGATCGCGGCCGCGAGTAGTCGAACACGATGGCGTTGCGGCCGTGGAGATCGGCGATGCGATGCAAGGTCTCGAGGGTCACGTCGGGCGCCAGATACTGCGTCACGCCTAACCAGGAATAGAACGCCGGCGCCGACGCGTCGAAGCCGGCGCGCGCGAGGCCGTCCAC
>DASYXE010000302.1:0-6392 GCA_035935375.1 Gemmatimonadaceae bacterium
GACGCTGGTGTTGCTCGTGGGCGCGGGCCTGCTCGTGCGCAGCTTCGACCGCTTGCAGCGCGTCGATCCGGGCTTCGATGCGTCGAACGTGCTCGCCGCGCAAGTGATCCTGCCGGACGCCGGGTACCAATCACCCGCCAAGGTCCGTGATTTCTGGACCCGGCTCGCCGAGCGTGCGCGGGCGCTGCCGGGCGCGACCGGGTCGGCCGTCGCGACCATGCTGCCGCTTTCGAATGGAAACGACACGTACTTCTACCCCGAGGACCAACCTCCGCCAACGCCGGACCAACGCCGCACGGCGCGCATCAACACGGTGAGCGACGATTACTTCGCGACCATGCGGATCCCGCTGATCGCGGGACGTGCGTTCGGCGCACCGGAGCAGGCTGCCGGCGATTCGGACGCGCATCGCGGGAGCGTCATCATCAATCGCCAGCTCGCGGCGCAGCTCTTCCCGGGGCGAAGCGCCGTTGGGCAACGCCTCGTTGTCGACTTCGGCTCACCGTTCATGGCGGAGATCGTGGGCGTCGCGGGCGATGTCCGCGCGGACGGGCCCGACCAGGACCCGCCCGCGATGCTGTTTTTCTCGCGGCACCAGATCGCCGGCAATTTCGACGGGCGCATTGCCCAACTGGCCGTGCGGACGCGCGGCGCGCCGGAGGCGATCGTCGGATCGCTGCGGCGCGCGGTGCACGAGCTGGATCCGCTCGTGGCCATCGCCGACGTATCGACCATGGACGCACGGTGGTCGGATGCGGTCGCGCCGGCGCAATTCCGGACGCGGCTGCTGTCGGCGTTCGCGGCGGCGGCCCTGGCGCTCGCGATGATCGGCCTCTACGGCGTGCTGGCGTACGCCGTGACGCAGCGGACGCGCGAGATCGGCGTCCGGATCGCGATCGGCGCGCCGGCGCGGGCGCTCTTCGGGTCGGTCGTTAGGCGTGGCCTCGTGCTGGTGGCCTGCGGGGTGGTGACGGGTCTCGTCGCGGCGTTCGCGATGTCTCGCCTCATGGCGCCGCTCTTGTTCGACGTCAACCCGACGGACCCGCTGGTATTTGCGGCCGTGCCGGTGCTCCTCATCACGGCCGGCTTCGCGGCATGCTCGATCCCAGCGCGGCGCGCCACGCGGGTCGACCCGCTGGTCGCGCTCCGCGAGGAGTGATCTCCGGCCCAATCGCGCTGCGGCCTTGCCGTCGGACGTAAAGCGGCGTAAGTCCTGACTGGCAACGTTCGCCGGCATCTGGCAATGCGCTTCCCTAATCTTCTAGCCCTCGTTCTTGTCGTAGCGACGCCAGCCCGGTCGCAGGTTACGGTGTTACACGAACCCGTATCAGGGTTGCTCACCGACACGCGCGACTGGTCGAGGGCATCGCCGTTGGGTGACCTACGCGAACGACCGAAAAGTTCCGGATACATCGAGCTTCGATTTTGGGCCGGGTACGGACTTGGCGGTACGGACGCCCTTGTCCTGAGGCGCGAGCGCGGTACGTGGAAGGCGTGGTACGCTCGCAAGGTGCAATGTTTGGTTCGCGTTCCGAACTCGATCGGTGACACAGCCTCCGATTCGACCGTGCGGCTATACAGCGCGCGCGGACCGCGCCGGTGCGGCGCATCGATCACCGATCCACTTTCCCAGGACTCGGTGGAATTCGACGCTGACACAATAGTGATTCAACCAATTCGCGCTTCTTCCAATGCGATCGACCGAGCGTGGAAGGCAGCCCTTGCCGCCGGCCTCCTGGCGCTGCCGGCGCGAGTTCCACGCAAGTGGATCATGACTGACGGACTGACGTATGTGATCGAGCTGCGACGCGGCAACGAGTATCGCGCTTCTGAGATCGAGTGGGTGAAGCGTCCCGAAGTGCCGGCCGACTCGTTGGTCAAATCGGTATTCGCGGCGCTCACTCCGCTTGTGCCCAAGCCGCCGACCACGCCGTGATTCGCGAGTCTCACCGGACAAAACAATCCTTGACCAAAGCGACCATGCGTATTGCTCGCCCGATGATCCTCGGACTCCTGGCCTGTGCGTTGGGCACGTTTGCCGGCGCGCAGGCCCAAGGCGCGGCGGCAGCCGCGTCGCAGGCCCACACTGCATTCTCGGACAGCGCGATTCTCGCGATCATCAAGCAACGCGTCGACGAGAAACGAAGCGCCGGCATCGTCGTGGGACTCATCGACGCGGACGGCAAATCGCACGTCGTCGCCTACGGCGATCCGGGTCCGGGCCAGCCGGCGTTGGACGGCAACAGCGTATTCGAAATCGGGTCGATCTCGAAGGTGTTCACCTCGACCGTCCTCGCCGAGATGGTGCAGAATGGGGAAGTGCACCTGGACGATCCCGCCCAACGGTATCTCCCGAAGTCGGTGCATCTGCCGTCGCGCGATGGCAAGGTGATCACGCTCGCCAACCTCTCCGAGCAGAACTCCGGCCTCCCGCGCATGCCGACGAACTTTCATCCGCGGGACACCGCCAACCCGTATGCCGACTACACGGTTGACCAGATGTACGATTTTCTCGACCACTACCAGCTCACGCGGGATCCGGGCGCGCAGTTCGAGTACTCGAATCTCGGCGTCGGGCTCCTCGGCAACGTCCTCGCCGGCGCGGCGCACAAACCGTACGAGGAGATGGAGCGCGAGCGGGTGTGGCGGCCGCTGGGCATGACGCACACCGCCATCACGCTCGACTCTTGGATGAAGGCGCACCTCGCGTTAGGCCACGACGAGGCCGGCCATGTCGTCGAGAATTGGGACATCCCGGCGATGGCCGGCGCGGGCGCCATCCGCTCCACGACCAGCGACATGCTCGAGTTTCTCGCGGCGAATCTGCACCCCGAACGCGGTGCGCTCGAGCGCGCGTTGGCGTTTGCGCACGAAGAACGCGCGCCGGCCGGGAACATGATGATCGGGCTCAACTGGCTCAGCCTGCACGCGGGCACCGATACGATCGTCTGGCACAACGGCGGGACGGGTGGCTATCGCACCTACATCGGATTCGAGCCCTCGCGAAAAATCGGTGTCGTCGTGATGACCAACAGCGGTGGCGCGGGAGCGGACGACATCGGATTCCATCTGCTCGATCCCGCTCTCCCGCTCACGGCTGCTCCCAAGCAGTACACCGCGATCGTGTTGCCGCGCGACGTGCTCGCGAAATACGTGGGCACGTACCGCCTCGCGCCGAACCTCGCCATCGAGGTCACGGTGGATGACAGCGCGCTGTACATGCATCCCACCGATCAGCCGACGTATCGTCTGTGGCCGATGTCGCAGACTGATTTCTTCCTCAAGGAAGCAGACGTGCAGTTGTCCTTCGTGGTCGATACGCAGGGGAAGGCGACCTCCGCGGTGCTGCACCAGAACGGTCAAGACGTGCCGGCCACAAAAGTGCCATGAGTCAGTAGGCGAATCGTGTTCCTCCGTACACGGTGACGTGGCCTTCACTCGTCACGACGTCGAGGATGAGGCCGAACGTGCGTGCCGGGAGCAGGACCCACACGCCACCCCCGATCCCGGTGTGCCAGGTACCTGATTGCTCCCCGCTCACGTACACGCGGCCGGCATCCACGATGCCGCTCACGCCGAAGTCCCAACGGAGCACGAAGGGAAGGGTGATCAAGCGGACGCGCGCCTCGAGGTTGCCGAACGTCGACGCATCGCCCGCGTACCGCTGCGGAGGCAGACCGGCGACCGTGTTCTCACCGCCGATGAACGCCGCCTCGAAGGCCGGATACGGACCCCAGATTTTCTGCCCACCCACGCGCCCGGCAATCGTGAGGCCGCCGCCTTCGAACGGAGACCAGTAGGTCGACACGGTGCCCCCGATCCCGCCGAACGCCCCGTTGGCGTCGAGCAGCCCGGGGAAGTATTTGCCCGTCGCCGTCAGCAGCACGCCGCGCCTGGGCGCCACGGGAGAATCTCGCGTGTCGTGTAAGTACGCGAACTGGATGCCGAGCTCCTGGAATGTCGGCCACCCGAAGGGCCGGTCGTGATTGATGAAATTGTTGGCGCTGGTGTCGGTCGTGACCCGCTTGTATTCGACGCCGGCCGCGAGCGTATCGCCGCTCGCGAGGTGCCACGCCAGAGACGGCGCCAGCCTCGTCTCGACCTGACTCGACGTGTAGAACCTGAGGTTCACAGCCGTGTCCAGCGTGTTGTTGCCTAACCCGTAGAACCGGAGGAGCGCAAAGCCCGTGCGATCCGCATCCACATACAAGCGGAGGGATCCGAGGCGGAAGCGGAAGTCGCCATGGTACTGGACGGCGTACTGTCTGGGCACGAAGGCATAGCCGACGCGCAGGGATTGGCGCGTACGGTACGGGGTGTAATCGTCGTCGTATCCGGTGCGTTCGCCGCCGCCGCCGACGAGGAGGCCGAGGTTGCCGAACAGATCGAACCACACGAGCGGAGAGTAGCGCGCGCCATCGGTGCGCCTAACGGGCGAGCCGCTCGCCGGTGCGATGGGCGGCCGCTCGAACGTGCTGTGCGAGACGTCGGGGGCGGTGCGCGACGCCGCGGTTTCCAGCACGGCCGCGCTCGCGCTGTCGGTTATGGTCACGCTCGGCGCGCCGGCGGCGCTGGAATCGGTGACGGTCGCTCCTCCCGAACCGGTGATGACACGCAAGGACGGACCGCGACGCGCGGCGCCGCGCACCAAGACGATCGTTTGTCGCCGGCCCAGGAAAAGTCGAACCTGCTTGGTCTCGTTCGGCACAAAGCGACGCCGAAAGCCGGGCGACACGAATACATCGAGTGCTCCATCAGGCGTCCGCTCGACGACGACTGAATCGGCGTCGTCCGGGACATAGACGTCCGCGCGCTTCGAGACCATCAGGTATAGCGAGCGCGCGGCCGCGGGCAGCTGGTCGCGTCTGATCTCGAGTGCGCGCACGAGCCGCGCACCGGACTGCGCGTGCCACGGCGTTGGCAGTGCGTTCACGGCGGCTACGATCATCGAGTCGGTCAGTTCGGCTTGCATGGCATGGGCGAGCGAGTCCCACACCGGCCATGCGAGGCCGCCGAGAAATCTCTTGTCGATATTGAGCTGGTACCGACTCTCGCCGAGCCCGCCGGCGTAGTGGGCGTCGAACACCGTCAGCGTCGGCATGGCCACACGGGCGAGCCGCGCGAGGAGGCCGTCGAAGCGGGCAAACGCCAGGTCGTTGCCTAACGGAATCGGCTCCCAGCGCAGCGAGTCGCCTTGCGCGTGCCACCGCTGCGCGCTCGGTGCGAAACGCGACTGTCCCACGTACACGTCGAACAGCCGCGCGAGCAGAAATGCGCGCTCGTCCACGGGTGGCGCTCCGCCGGAGTCCAGCCGCGCCACGAGCGTCGCGGTCGACAGCGTGTTGCCTGTGTCGCCGATCGGATCGCGGCGCAGGTAGCCCAACTGGCCACCGAACGGGGCCAGATATTGGCCAAGGGCGGTGTCGTACGGGAAGACAGCAAAGGTCGGAGACGCTTGGGCGAGCCCAACGGCGCGCGCGAGCGGCGCGGCCACGAACGGTGCGCCGGGGTGAAGACCGCTGACGAGATCCTGCAGTGGGCCGACCACCTCAGCAGTGCGCAGGTTGCTCGGCAGGATTGGGCTCAGCCGCGGGTTCGTAAGGCGGAAGGTGTAGTGCGCATTGCTCGAGTCGGCGAGACGAAGTTGCGTCACGGCAGCGAGTGTGTCCGCCCCGAGCGCGTGCAGTGTGCCCAAACTCCGTAGGTCGAGGACGGTTACGCGGAGCGTGTCGCTCCAGAGTGCGCGGTAGCGAGCGCCGAAGAGCCAGCGATCGAGCCAGGCGAGGGGGCCGGCAACGCGATACTCGGGGCCGGCTGCCACCATCGCCGAGTCTCCGGGCGACGCGAGAATGGGCGCCGGCCGCTGCTCCTGTGCGCGCGCGCTGACGGCGGCGGTCGCAATCGCGGCGCTCACGATCGCGCCGGTCAGCGGGCGACGTCGCGTTGACTCGGACACGATGCGAATCTAGCAGAGCGCACCGTGGAACGTCGCGGGAGGGCGCTACGCGTCGCGATGGAAGAATTGCGCGCTCACGCGTGCCGCTGCCGATACGCCCGCGCGCGGATCCGGTCGCCACATCGATTCGACGCGCACCAGCGCCGAGTGCCTGGGCGTGAGTCGTCGTAGAAGACAACCCGACATTCGGAGTTTTCGCACCGCCTGAGTCGCGCACGCTGCCGCGGATCGCCGAAGAGCATCACTGCGTCCTGCGCGATCGTGGCGAGCGCGGCGGCCGCGGTTGGACGATGCCAGTGCAGGGACGGGCAGTTCGCCGCGAGCGCTCGAACGAGTGATCCGCGCCGCGCGTCCGTATTGAGGCGGCGCACGTCGGTGCTGCGCGGCTTCTCGCCGTCGAGCAGCGCCTGCGCGATCCGCCAGATCGCGCCGCGCA
>DASYXE010000303.1:0-4487 GCA_035935375.1 Gemmatimonadaceae bacterium
GCAGGACGACGACCGCATCGGCGTGCAGGTGGGGCGCGCGTGCCGTGCCGCCGAGCGTGGCCTGGCCGACGAGCGTGGCGTCGGCGAGCCCGTGGTAGCCTAACGCACGGGCCAGCGGCGACAGCGACACCGAGTCGGCGAGCACCGTCAGGCGCTCGGTGCCCGAACGGCCCACCGAGCCGTCGATGGCGACGCGGTGGCCGGTGTTCGACGCGAGGACGAAGTCCCTGATTGCGTAGCGGGCGCCGTAGGTGATCGGCACCGGGTGCGTAAGGCGCCAATGGTACGTCGTGTGGTCGATCGCGAGCGAGTCGAGGCGGAGCGCGCTCCGGATGGAATCGGGCGCCGCCGCCGCGACGAGCGAGGCGGTGGTGCCGTCGTCGAGCGTCGCCGCCACCGACACACGCGCCAGGCTGTCGGCGTAACCGAGCTTCACGTTCAATTCACGGGCGGCCATGCCGGCGAGGGCTGCGTTCGTCGCGCGCACCGTGCCCGTCGTCCCCGAGAGCCGGCGCAGTCCCGGCACGGCGGCGGTGACGTCGGCGTCGAGCGCGTCGACGCGATTCGTGTTGTAGACGATGCCGCGGGCGCGCGCGACGGCGTGCACCTGCGGCGTGTCGGCGCTGCCGGTCACGAGGAGCGCGAAGCGCGCGCTGTCCGCCCCGAGCACATTCATGCCGAGAACCTGCGCGAGCGGCGTGAGGTCTCGCGTATCGAGAACCAGCTGCAGATTGGACGGCGTTGCGACGGCGCCGCGCGCCGGGGAGACGGCCGCGGTGCCCGTGCCGGTGAGCGTGCCGAGGACGCTGCGCACGTCCAGCGTGTCGATCGCGACCCGGCCTTGCGTTAGGCGGAAGGCAACGACGCCGGAATCGGGCGGCAGCGTGATGGTATCGACGCTGGCCAGCATGATCGCGGTGTCCGGCGCGGCCTCGGCCAGTCGCCAATCGGCCCGGGCGTGGAGGCGGAGGTCGGCCTCGGCGAGGATCCGCGCCAGCGAGAGCTTCTGTTTGGCGCCGGGCGCGACGAGGCGGCCGTCGATGGTGCCGCTGCCGCGGCCGTCGGGCGCGGCCACGCCGGCGGCGATGTGCAACACCCCGGTGTCGAGCGCCACGCCTAACTTGACACTGTCGATGGGCACGCCCCGGACGACGGACGGTGCGAGCCCGAGCGCGACGCTCCAGTGCGCGGAGGCGGGGTCGAGTCCGTCGATCTGCGCCGTGAGCGTAGCGTCGAGGTTCGTGTGCAGGTCGGGCCGGCCGGTGAATCCGGCGAGGTCGAGTCCGCGGATGGTGCCCGTGTCGACGGTGAACGCCGGCCGCTGGGCGAAGGGCCGCGCCGTGCCGCCTAACGCAAGCGCGGCGTACGGCCCGGCGGCCGACGCGTGCCAGTCGGCGGCACCGTTCCTGATGGCGACGGTGGCCGTGGCGGAATCGATGCGCTGCGAGCCGGCGCGCGACCGGTCCAGCGTGAGGCGCGCCGCACCCTGGAGCGTGTTCGTCGGTGCGGTGCCGCCTTGCCATGCCGCGCGCGCGGTGAGCGCACCCGTGAGATCGGTGGAGAGCGCGGTGTCGCCGGCGAGACGTCCGGCATCGACGTGTGCAAAGGCCAGTCGCTGCACCACGACTCCGCGGCGCGCGCCCCCGGGCGTGACCGACGCGTTCAGCGTCACGGTGCCGGTGTCGAGCGCGGCGGTCGCGGTCACGGTGGCAACGCCGTCGCGCATCGCCAGCGTCGCGTCGGCGCGGCGCACCCGAATCGCACCATACGTGGAGGATGCGAGGCGGATACGCGCCTGGCCGAGGGCGCCGGCGAGCGAGGTGCCGCGTCCGGTGGCGGAGAAGCGCCCGGTGAGCGCGCTCGCGCTCGTGTCGCCGGTCACGCGCGCGAGGTTGACGCGCGTGAGCGTTCCGTTAGTCACCCGCCATGCCAGCGGCGAGCCGAGGGTGACGTCGCCCGTCGCCGATACCGTTCCGCCGGCGATGGCGGCGCGGACCGCGACCGCGATCTGTTTCGCGTGGAGCGTCGCGTGCACATCGGCGGAGTCGAGCGCCGCCGGGTGGGTGCCCACCGTCACGACGTGCGCGCGCACGTCGTGCGCGCGCGTGGTGTCGAACGGTGCGACGGTGGCAACCGCGGCGACACGCCAGGGCCGCAGCGTGCCCCGGAGTGTGGCGTGCACGATACCGTTCGTCATCACCGCGCGTGCCGAGAGGTTGCGCACCGTGTACGACCCGTAGCGCACCGCGGGTGCGAGATCGAGCGCCGCCGTGCCGTTCGCCGTGCGCAGCATCGCGCCGCGCACGCGCACGGCGAGCGTGCCGCTCACCGTGCCGGTGTCGGTGGCTGACGCGAGCAGCGCCTTCGGCTCCACGTTGCGGAGCCGCACGTCCACCGAGTCGAGTACGTTCGCCGCGGCCGTCGTGATGACGCCGCCGATCGTCGCGTGTCCGCCGCGATCCAACTCGGCGGTGGCGGCCACGCGCACCGTGTCCGAGGCGCCGCGCGCTTCGACGTGCAGGGTGGCCGACTCGTGGGGCGCGAGCCCGGCGACGAGTACGGACACATCGGCGAATCGCACCGGTTGGGCATCGAGGACCACGTTCACGTCACGGAGGTGCGGGTGGGCGCTGTCGGGCAGCGTCAACGACCCGTGCGCGGCGATGCTCGTGCCGCCGCCGCGCGCGCTCAAGCGCGCGACCTGCAACCGGCCGTCGGCGAGCGATCCCGCGGCGTCGAGCGCGAGCGGCGGCAGGCCGGGTGTCGCCGGGTCGACGCGGGCGTGCAGCGTGTCGAGCCGGACGGCCGTCGAGGTGCCTAACCGGACGTCGCGCGCGTCCACCAGCAGGTCGTCCAGGCGAACCGGCGCGTGACGGCGACCGGTTGCCGTATCCGCGCGCGGCACCGCGGTGAGCGCCGCACGCCGGATGGCGACGCGGCCGACGACGAACATGGTCCGGGCGGTTGGGTTAGGCACCGGCACCGGCGGCGGATGGGTGGCGAAGGGAGTGAGCAGATCCCACGTGCCGGCCGTGGACTGCGTCGCCGTGGCCGACAGGCCCGTCACTTCGAGCGACGCCAGCTCGCGACTGCGCGCGAGCTGGATGAGCGACCCGTAGCGCGCGCGAACGGTGTCGATCGAGATGGCAGGCGACCGGCCAACGGGCTCGAGGCGGACATCCGTGAGCGTGAGGTTGCTCCACCAGTTGCCGGTGACGCCGCGCACCGTGATCACGCGCCCTGGATACGGATTGACGAGCGCGAGCAAGCGCGTCGCCGTCCAGCCCGCGACCGAACGGTTCTGAAGAGCAAGGAGCGCTGTCGCCGGCACGATGGCCACGAGAATCACGATCGCGACCAGCACGCCGAGTGCGACGCGACGCAGAAGGTGACCTCGGCGCATGTCAGGTCGATCCGGTTGTTCGGGCGTCTGGGACGGGTGCTCCACCTCGCCACCAATCAAGCACGGCCCGTGCCATCACCGGCGTTCGCTACTTCGAATCGCAGCTCTGCAGGCGTTTTTCGAAATAGCGGCGCTCGCTGGCGTTGCGCGCGAGATGAATGGCTGCTTCGAAGTGGGATCGCGCGTCGCCTGGTCGTCCACGCCGGATCTCGAGCTCGCCGAACGCCGCGCGATAGAACGGATACACGGCCAATCGCTCGGCGTTGCGAATAGTCTGGAGCGCGTCGATGCCGCGGTCCGGGCCGTCGCGTTGGGCAACGGCGATCGCGCGATTGAGGGCGACGACCGGTGATGGCGCGATCGCCATCAACCGATCGTACAATTCGACGATGGTGCGCCAGTCCGTTCGATCGACACTCGGCGCCTGCACGTGCGCCGCGGCGATCGCTGCCTCGAGGTGATAGACGCTGATCTCGTCGCCGCGCGCCGATTGCTCGAGCCGCGCGATGCCGTGGGCAATGAGCGCGGCATCCCAGGTCGATCGATCCTGGTCGACGAGCGAGCTCAGGTCGCCGGCGCCGTCGAGCCGTCCGGGCAGGCGCGCGGCGTGCAGGCTCATGAGCGCCGCCAGCGCCTGCGTCGACGGCGTGCCGGTGCGCGGATCGCCGGCGAGCAGTTCCGTTAGGCGGATGGCCTCGCGGCACAGCTCCGTGCGCACGACCGAGTCGGCCGTGGCGCTGTGGTACCCTTCGTTGAACAGGAGATAGAGCGCGCGCTGCACGACGGGGAGTCGCGATGCGACATCGTCGTCGGTGAGGTCGAACAAGCGCCGCGACTTTGCGAGCGATTGTTTGCCGCGCGCGATGCGCTTCTCGACCGCCGCACGTCCGGCCAGAAACGCACCGGCGATTTCCTGCGCGCCGAATCCGCACAGGATGTTGAGCACGAGTGCGATCTGTACTTCTTCCTTGAGACGCGGATCGCAGCACGAGAACATCATGCGCAGCTGCTCGCCAAGGACGACGTCGCCGGAAAACGCTTCGTCCACGACCGCCGAGGCGGTCCATTCGCTTTCCAGCAGGCG
>DASYXE010000304.1:0-1732 GCA_035935375.1 Gemmatimonadaceae bacterium
CCAGGGCACCCGAATAGCTGACAGTCGCCGAGGGAATCGAGTGGCGTCGGGTCCAGGGGCGCGCCGCAGACCGGACACGGTCCGCATGAGCCGGCCACGCCCCTCATGTGCGCACGGCCTTGCACATCGCACATGGTAGTCAAAGCTGCCATATACATTGAGAGATGCCGATGCCACTGACTGTCCGCGCTCGGCGACTCCTACACGTCGACGCGATCCCGAACCGCTTGTCGATCGCCGTCGGTGTCCTTTTCCTGCTTGCCGTCGTGTCCGTCGTCGCCGCCGGCGGTATCGGAGGAGCCTTGTGCTTGGTCGTGACGAGCACGCTCGTGGTGTTCGCCGCAAGGCGCGCGGCGACCGACCAGGACGCGGACTTCGTGGTGGGACTTGTCGTCGTTGCGTTTTTCGCGCGCGCGCTCTTCGCGGCCGGCCTGGACCTGGTGCTGACGGCGAACGGACGTGGCGGCGCGCTCTTCCTCGACGACGCCGGCTACGTGCGGCTCGGGGCATATATCGCCCAGGCGTGGCACGACGGCACACCCATCGTCGGCACCGACCCTTCGATAGACAACAACTACGTACGGCTGGCCGCGACGCTGTTCTTCGCCTTCGGACCGAACACGATGCTGCTGAAGATCGTCAACACGTCTTTCGGCGTCGGCGCCGCGGTGATGATCTACCGCACGATGATGAATCTACGACTGCCCGGCCCGCGGGTCGGACTCCTTCTCGTGCTCTTCTTCCCGTCCCTGGCTTTGTGGTCCGCGCTCGCGCTGAAGGATGCGTACGTCGTGTTCTTCGCGGTGGCGCCGGTGTGGTTGATGGCGGAGTACGGCAGGTCTAGGCATCTGGTGATCACGTTTGCGCTCACCGTCGCGTCGCTCCTGGCGATCTACAACGTGCGCGCATACATCTTCGTGATCCTCGTGGTGGTGTGGCCTCTGGCCATGTCATTCATCGTCGGTCGCCGCAGATGGGTAGCGCCCACGGCGACAGCTGCCGCACTCGCGGCGGTGTTGCTCGCAACGACTCCAGCGCTCACGTACATCAATCCCAATGTCGTGACGGCCGCGGAGTATGTTCGTCGAGCCATGGCCCAAGGGGCCCGGACCGGCTTCGTCGAACCACTCCCGGTCATTCGCGGCAACGCCGGTGACCGGTTCAGCGTGAGCGTCCCCGGTCGCACAGCGGTGCCGATCGAGGAGCGGCGGACGATCGTGGTGCATCCGGGCCAAGACATTGCCGTAGAGGGTACCCAGGGCGCAGCGACCAATGGCTCCACCGCGACAGTCGTCCGGCCAGGCGACATCGTCGTGATCGCGACAGGGCCGCCGACCACCGCGGGCCGAGTGGCCACCCCAACGCCGCCTACGGCGTCCACGCCACCTGGGCCGACTGCCGAGCCGGTCACGCTGAGCGCGGTCGGCCGGAACCTCGTCGGGACCGCCCCCGTACCGACCGTCGGAGGTGATGACGCGTTGACCCTTCCTCGCGGCGTGCTCGACGCCATTCAGTACTTGCCGCGCGGGATCCTGTATGTGATTGGTGCGCCGTTCCCGCTCGCCGCGCGCTCGCTGCAGGATGCGGCGACCATTCCCGAGATGATCGTGTGGTACGTCTGCGAAGCGTTGGCCGTGTGCGGTCTTATCGCGCTCGTCCGACAGCGTCGATTCGAGTATGCGTACGGTGTCGCAGCGCTTGCGGGGATCGGCCTTGTCCTTAGTCTGTTCGA
>DASYXE010000305.1:0-9309 GCA_035935375.1 Gemmatimonadaceae bacterium
GCATCCGCGCGTCCGCCGCACGCGGGTACTGGGAACGGTCGCTGCCTTGGATCTCGACGGTGAGGACGGCTATTTGAGCGCCGCCGGCAGTGAGCTCGCGGCGTTCGCCCTTCGCCATGGTGTCCTGCTGCGTCCGCTCGGCAACGTCGTGTACGTGCTGCCGCCGTTCTGCACCACGGCCGACGATCTGGGCGTCATCTATCGCGTGATCGAGCGCTTCCTCGAGTGGCGATGATTCGGTTAGGCGTGACCGGCACCGACACGGGCGTCGGGAAGACCACCGTGAGCCGAGCGCTCCTGGGCCTCATGCGCGCCGACGGCCTGCGCGTTTCGGCGATGAAACCCGTCGAGACGGGCGTCGTGATCGACGACCCATCGTCCGATGCGCGCGCACTCGCCGCGGCTGCCGGCACCGGCGCGCCGATGCGAGACGTGTGTCCCATCGTGCTCCGCGAGCCGCTCGCTCCGTGGATGGCCGCACGCCGCGCCGGCCGCACGCTCACGTTGCATCCGCTCGACGAGTCGTTTCATCGCCTTACCCGAGACATCGATGCGATCGTCGTCGAAGGCGCCGGCGGCCTGCTCGTCCCGATCACCGAGGCCGACTCGTACCTCACCCTCTTCCAGCGCTGGTCGCTGGATGCCGTCGTCGTTGCTGCAAACCGGCTCGGCGTCATCAACCACACGCGACTCACCGTGCACACGCTGCGCGACGCGGGGGTGCGCGTGCTCGGCGTGGTGCTGAACGAAATCGATGGCGCGGCACCCGACGTCGCGCGGCTCACCAATTACGATGCGCTGCAGACGTTGCTTCCGGACACGCCGGTGGTGAGCTTCCCGTGGCTCCCTTCGACGGCCGACGATTCGTCCATGGCGCACGGCGCGGCAGCGAGTGGATTGCGCGGAGTGATCGCCCGCGCCGCGCCGAACCGGCATCACAGTGCAGAAGGACACCCGAACCGATGACGCACCAACACCAAAGCCGCGACTGGGACGCCCTGGCCACGCGAGCGCTCGCCGGCGAGATCGTTAGGCGAGAAGACGCCCGTGCCGTGTTGCGCGCGCCCGATGAGGACGTGCTCGCGCAGCTCGCGGCGGCCTATCGCGTGCGTCGCCACTACTGGCAGAATCGCGTCAGGCTGCATTTCCTGCTCAACGCGCAGAGCGGCCTTTGTCCAGAGGACTGCCATTACTGCTCTCAATCCGCCGTGTCCACGGCTGAGATCGAGAAGTACCCGCTGCTCGCGCGCGACAAGATTCTCGCCGCCGCCGCCCGTGCCGCGAGCGTGAAGGCCGGGACGTTCTGCCTCGTGATTTCGGGACGCACGCCAGGCGAACGCGTGTTCGAGAAGGTGCTGGATGCCGTTCGCGCCGTCCGCAGCACGTACGACCTGCGCGTGTGCGCATGCCTCGGCTTGCTGAGCGAGGATCAGGCGTGCCGCCTGCGCGAGGCCGGCGTCACGCAGGTGAACCACAACCTGAACACCTCCGAGCGGTTCCACGCCGAGGTCTGCACGACGCACACGTTCGACGACCGCCGCCTAACGGTAGAGCACGTGCGCGCCGCCGGTCTCAAGACGTGCTCCGGCGGCATCGTCGGCATGGGCGAGTCCGACGACGACATCATCGACCTCGCGCTCTCGCTGCGCGAGCTCGAGGTGCGCAGCGTCCCGCTCAACTTCTTGATTCCGATTGCCGGCACGCCGTTCGGTGATCGCGGCGCGCTCGACCCACGCCGCTGCTTGCGCGTGCTGTGTCTGTTTCGCCTGCTGCTCCCATCGCAGGAGCTGCGCATTGCCGGCGGACGCGAAGTCCACCTGCGATCGATGCAGGTGATGGGGTTGTACCCCGCGAACTCCATTTTCATCGGCGATTATCTGACCACGCCCGGCCAGGCGGCGCGCGATGATCTCGAGATGATTCGCGACGCCGGGTTCGTGCTCGAGGCGCCCGATGGATCGCCGCTCTCCGGCGATCCGCTCGACGGTATCAGCGAGACGGTGACAGCGTGAACGTCAAGGTGCCGCGCGCCGGATGTCCATCGCGCGCCATCGTGCGCCACCGGATCAGGTAAGACCCCGGTGCCAACGTTCCGCGCACGGACGCGACCACCGCGGCGGTGTCGCTCCCATCGGACAACGCGAGCGGCGCGAGCGACACCGTCGCGCCACCAGCCGTGCTGAGCGTGATGCTCGTCGCCGCCAGCTCGGGCTTCTCCGTGAACCAGAGCTCGAGCGCCTTTGGCGGCGCGCCTAACGCTGCACCGTCGGTTGGTGTCGAGCGCTTGAGGTGCGTGTGGAACGTCGCAAACCCGCCCGCAACGCCGATACACAACGACACGGACGCGATTGCCACAGCCGTCCGTCGGATGATCCCGCCGCCCGCTACGCGTCCCGCGGCCCGCCCCACTGTATGCTGCCAGTCCCGCATTGAGTCTCCTCGATTCCGTTCGGTGAACGCGGCGCAGGCACGGTGCGCCGATTTCGTATGAGCAAGATGTCCGCTGTGCACGCCCTGTTGAAGAGGCAGGATCAACGAGCGCGCCGACTCGTCGCGTTCGTGTCGCTCACCCTATTAGTAGTAGGCGCAGCGTGCGCCGATCACGGCGGTGCACTCACCACCACGCCGGAAACAAAGCCGCTTCCGCTGTTTCATCTCTCGCTCCTCCGCCGCACGTCCGAATTCTTCTACGGCCTTACCGTGAAGCGTTGCGGCGATGGAACGCCGTACTGGACGTTCGGCGACCGCGGTGCCAAGGGCTCGCCGCCCGACACCGTCACCTACGGCGTGCCGCCGCGCGGCTACGAAACGAGCATCGGCCCGCGACCACTCGATCCGGGATGCTATCGCGTGCTCATTACGGGCGGTGCAACGACGCGCTTCAGTGTCGAGCGCGACGGCCGAATCGTGGCCCTCGATGACTCGTCGATCGTCACGACGACCACGAGCGCGCCGCCCGACACGAGTGCTCACCCACACAGCGCGGCCGATACATCAGCTCATGACCACCGCCGCAAGGCGTGACGCATGGAGCGGGTCGAGGTGAGCATCCTGACCTCGAGCTTGCCTCGCAGACTGGCGCCCGCGGCACCTTCGGGTGACATTACGCGCATGCGTCGCCGCTGGTACGCCCGCATCGGCTCTGCATTCCTCGCGCTCTGGTTCGTGCTGTGTGTGACCGAACCAGTGGCTGCCATGCATCGCTGCCCGATGCACGACGGCGTGATGGCCATGCCCAACGGCCACATGATGGGAGCTGCGGTGCAGATGCCGCAGCAGCCCGATCAGCCGTCGGCTCCAGCACACCACGACTGTACCTGCATCGGGGATTGCGCCGGCGCGGCGTTCGCCGGCCTTCCCGCGGTGTCTGTGGTGCTGCGAAGCGTCGACGTGCAGACCGTGCGCGTCAACGTGCCCGCGGCGCCGGTGGTTTACCGGGTCCCCGCGCCACACGCACGACCCTTCGCCAACGGTCCTCCCGCCATCGCGTGATGCACGCGCGAGGCGCCTGAGCGCCTCGTCGCCCACGCTCACGCGCTCGCTCACGTGATTGCTGCCGCGGCCTAACGGCCGTCCGGTAGCGCGTGTCGCGCGCACGCCGACATGACGACCGCACCAACGCCGGTAGCCTTCGCGCCATCGGACGCGGTCCTTCGAGATACGGGACGACATGACCTGTTGCCTAACTGCGCACCGGCGCGCGCGCCGCCGTCCGGGCACCGCCCTCGTGGCCGCCGCCCTCGTGTGCACGTGCGTCGCGCGGGTCGCCGCGCAAACCACGCCGGCCGACACTGCAGCTCGCGATACGATCGCCCTCGACACCACGACACGACGCGACACCACCGCGCGCCGCGATTCGCTGGCGCGACGCGCGACACGGCTCGCTACCGTGACTATTACGGCGACCCCGGTCCGGCGCAACGAGCCGCAATCCGCCATCACCGTCTCGCCGTCGGTCATTGCGCTCACCCCCGCTACCTCGCCGTGGGATCTGCTCCGCCAGAGCGCGGGCGTCGAAGTCCACTTGCAAGGCCAGGGTCCGGGCTTCGCATCCGATGCATCCATCCGCGGCTTCAGCTCCGATCATTCCACGGACCTCGCGCTGTGGATCGATGGCGTTCCCATTAACGAACCGGTCAACGGACACGCCGAAGGCTACAACGACTGGGGCCTGATCTTCCCCGGCGCGGTCCAGGATATCGACGTCATCAAGGGACCGACCAGCGCGCTCTTCGGCAATTTTGCGCTCGCGGGGATCGTGAACGTGCACACGCTCGAACGCATGCAGGGCACCGAGGCCAGCATCGACGCCGGAACCGCGGGACACATCGACGCCAGCGTCCTCACCGGCTTCGACCACGGCGCGGAAGGTGGCGGTGTGTTCGGCGCGCGCTGGGATCACGAGGATGGCTGGCGGCCTAACAGTCGGTCCGATGTCGAGCAGGGACATTTGCGCGTCGTGCACGACCTGTCGCCGGCGTGGCGCATCGACGGCGGCATCGAGCTCTACGGCGCCGATTGGAAATCGCCCGGCTTCCTCAGCGAAGACGAATTCGCCGCGCGCGACTACGACGTCGTGTCCAACCCGACCGATGGCGGACGGAAGTACCGCGCGCAGGAGCGCGTGAGTCTGCGCTGGCTGTCGGGACCACTGCTGTGGCGCACCACGCTGTACTCGACGCAAGGCAACTGGAAATTTTTTCTCACTATTCCACCCGCGGGCGGCATCTTCGAGGGCTCCGGAAGCCAGACCGAAGAAGTGGATCATCGCACCGGACTCGGCGCGACGAGCGCGCTCACGTGGACCTTGCCGCGCACGGAAGTAACAGTCGGTCTCGAATCGCGCTGGGACCAGTCGCACTATCAGAACTGGTTCACGACGGACCGCGAGCGTGATTCTGCCGCCACGCTCGTCCACGCACGGCAGACGTCCGGTGCGGTGTTCGTCCAATCGGACGTCGATGCGACGTCGCGTCTCCGTCTGAGTTTAGGCGCGCGCTACGACATCGTCGACACGCACTCGACGCCGGACGCCGAGGTGACGAGCGCCGATGCGCACGGCGTCGCGTCGCCGAAGCTCGGCGCCCTCTTCCGCCTAACGGACGACGTCGGCGCCTACGCCAACGTGTCGCGCGGCTTTCGCTCGACCGACGGCATCATCGATGATCCGACGCTGCCGTTCATCACCGAGTGGGCCTACGAGAGCGGCCTCAAGTACGATCACCAGGACATCCACGGATCGGTCGCGCTGTTCCGCATGGATGTGAGCAACGAGCAGACGTTCAACCCGCTCACCGGTGCGTCGAGCAACGGCGGCGCCAGTCGCCGGCAAGGCGTCGAAATCGAGATGCAAGCACCCTTGGCGCCCATGCTCTCGTTCTCCACGGATTGGACCTTCAACGACGCACGCTATCGCCGACTCATCAGCCAGGAGGAGCATGACCCGTCAGCTGTCGATACGCTCTCGGGACTCCGTGTGTTCAACACGGCGCAATACATCGGCATCGC
Organism: Gemmatimonadaceae bacterium; assembly: GCA_035935375.1. GTDB lineage: Bacteria > Gemmatimonadota > Gemmatimonadetes > Gemmatimonadales > Gemmatimonadaceae > JADGGM01. The sequence goes on from DASYXE010000305.1 coordinate 5,509, forward strand.
ATCCCTGCAGCTCGCGCCCAAGGCGACGCCGTGGCGCCTGCGCGTGAGCACGAACGTCGTGGGACCTTACTCGCCGTTCGGTGAGCCCGGCGTCGTGCTCCCCGCGTATGGACTGGTGCACGTCGGCGGCCTCGTGCAGATCGGCGTTGCCCAACTGGAGATCGGTGTGCGCAACGTTTTCGACAAAGCATACCCGGAACTTGTTGCCGGCCACGTCGTGTCTCCGGGCCAACCACGCTCGTTCTACGGCACCGTCCACTATAACTTCTGAAGAGAAACGCATGCTTGCTTCGTAACGCGACGTAACATGCGCGCGGTCATTTTGTTAACATCTTCTTACTTGACGCGCCAATTAATGGCTCACACTGTTGCATCCCCCCGGCCCAAGCGACCGAGATCTTCATGTACGAATACCGCCGTCGTGCGCGCTGGCTGCGCACCATACCAGCACCGTCGAAAGCCGAGGCGCTTCTCCTGGCCTCGGTGGCGGCGTTCATTCTCGGTGAGGTCGCGTTCTTCTGGTTTCGTCAGCATCATTGACCAACCAGACGTCGCTTGAGGATCGGCGACAATCGATTGGGCCGCCGTGGACATCCCGCTTCCTCTTGACGCTCTCGATCGGCCCGCTGCCGAGACGGCGAGGCGCATCGCGTTAGCACATCTGCGCGCGGCGCGCGCCGCGTACGACAAGCTCGATGACGAGGACGCACCCGAGGCGCTCCACGACCTGCGCGTCGCGTTGCGCCGTCTTCGCAGCTGCGATCGCACCTTCCGCGACGAGCTGGACGATAGCATCTCGACCAAACGGCGCCGCCGGTTGCGCCGCCTTACGCAAGCCACGGGCGCCGGGCGCGATGCGCAGGTCCACATCGAGTGGATCCAGGGCGAGCTGCCATCGCTCACGCGCCGTCAGCGCATCGGCGCGATGTGGATGCTCGAGCGGCTGCGTGCATCGAAACAGGAGAACGATGCGCGAATGCACGCGCGCCTCGCGGACCGCTTCGAGAAGCTCGCCGAGTGGCTGGAGGACGCGCTCGCGACTTGGCAGCTCACGGTTCGGCTCGATGAGCCCATTGCCCCGCCGCACGCGGCGCGCGTGCTCGGCGGCCGCCTCGGCGATCTCACCGACGAGTTGGCCACGCGGCTCGCGCGGGTGCACGACGCCGTCGACCAACGGTGCGCGCACGAGGCGCGCATCGCCGCCAAGCACCTGCGGTACGCCCTCGAGCCGATACTCGACATCGCCCCGGATGCCGTTCCGTTAGTCGACAGGTTGCGGGCCCTGCAGGACACGCTCGGCGAGTTGCACGATGCCCATTTGCTCGCCGGTCTCGTCGCCGACGCCATGGAGGATGCGGCGCGTGAAGCGGCGCAGCGGCTGTCGGCCATGGTCCGCGATGGCAGCTCACTCGCCGGCGTCCGCTCCGCGGCCTCCGGCAGCCGCGATCCCCGGAATGGCTTGCTCGAGCTCGCGCGCCGCCTGCACGAGCGTACCGAGTCGTTGTTCGCCATGTTCACCGGCGAATGGCTGGGCGAAGCGGCTCAGCCGTTCCTCGAGCGGGTGCGCGACCTTGCGGGTCGCCTCGCGCAGCACCACGCCGCGGGGACGGAGATCGAGCGCAAGTTCCTGCTCACCGCGATGCCCGAGGGCCCGTTAGGCGACCCCGGGACCACCGTCCAGGACATCGACCAGGGCTACTTGCCGGGTGGACACGTCACGGAACGCGTGCGCGCCATCTCCGCCGATGGCATTACGCGCTGGTACCGCACGGTGAAGGGCGGGAACGGCCTCGTCCGACTCGAGCTCGAGGACCAAATCGATCGCGACTTATTCGATGCGCTCTGGCCGCTCACGTCGGGACGGCGCGTGCACAAGCGCCGCTACCTCGTACGCGAGGGCAATACCGAATGGACGATCGACGAGTTTCTCGATCGTCCGCTCGCGCTCGCCGAAGTCGAATTGGCGCATCCCGACGATGCGCCACAGCCCCCGTCGTGGCTCGCTCCACACGTCGACCGCGAGGTCACGGGCGACCCGGCCTACGACAACTCCACGCTGGCGCGCTGACTCGCGTTAGGCAACGGCGGCTGCCCCCGCATCACGGACGTCATCGGCCGGTGACCTGCGCCGATGCGTGTATCGGTCGAAAAACGCGCGCGCAAGCGCCAGATCCGCCTCGGCGAGAAACGCCGACCCCAGGCGCGCACACCCCTCCATGGCGATCTCGGTGAGCTGCGCCGACACCCCGGCAATCGACGGATCGCGGAGACCCGCGAATCCCGCGCACGCGAGCACCTCGCCGGGCACATGCAGCAGGTCGACCGCGTCGGCCAGCGCCGCGGGATCGTAGGCCAGTCCGCCTAACAGAGCAAGCGGCGCCACGCACCACGCCGGATCGACCGAGTCCGCACCGCGCACCTCGAAGTAGCCGCGTGGCCGAACTTCGGGAAACAACGTCGTGAGATGATGATGCCAATCGTCCAGCGTCATCGTTCCCGTCTCGACCCACTCGCCGAACGACTGGTATGCGTCATCCGCCGTGCGCCGCATCATGTCCCGCGCGCGCAACGCGAACGCCACGTACGAGGTCACCGGATCGTCGCCGCCCACCACGCCGGTGCGCGACGGATCCAGCCGCCGCCAGCACGCCGCCCGTACGCTTTGATGCCCGGTCAGAATCCCATCGTATCGCGGCGAATTCGCGAACATGGCGACGACGTACGGCGCCGCCGCGTTCAGGAGGCGCCATTGCCGGCGTCCTGCGTCACCTTCGGCGATGTCGAGGCAAACCTGAAACGACGCGGTTTGTCGCATCATGCGCGCGCCGTGCGGCCCGATCGTCGCGAAATACGACTCCATACGCTCGTAGCGTTCCGCGTCGAGTTGACGCGGAGTCGACCACACGTCGCGCTCCGCTTCGATGCCGGCGGCGACGAGGTGCAGCCCTTCCATGGACGCATGACGCCGGAGCGGTTCCAGTACCGATCGGATGTTGGCCGCGAGGGCGCTCGCGCCGCAGGCCGGCGGTGCGGCGTATTCGAGCTGTCCGCCGGGCTCGAAGGTCAGTCGGCCACCGTTAGGCAAGTGGAAGCACGGCGTGCCTTTTTCGGTCCGCGCCTCGGACCAGCACCGCGACGCACCGAACCGCCGCAGGACGGGCAGCACACTTCGCGCGCCGCCCTCGAGCGCGGCGATGCATCGCGTATCCGTGTCGATCGGCAACAACTCCACCTCCGCGCCGATCCGGCGCGCCGATGCGCGACTCGGCGCGAAACTGCGCCGCGCGAGATCCGCCGCCAGCAGAGCGCGGCCCCGTTCACCGGTGGGGATCGTCATCGCCGCCAGGTCTCTACAGACCCAATCGCCAGCGCGTACGCCGGATCGTCGTTCGCAATCCACTCGTCCAGGCTCAACCCGGCGTCATGGAAGAGTCCCTGCACGCTCGCGCGGTCGTACTTGCAGCTGATCTCCGTCCGAATCGACTCGCCGCTTCGAAACGACACGGTGCCCATGTGTGGGATGTGCGCGTCGAGCGCGCGACGGGCCACGAGATGCATCTCGATCCGATGTGCGACCCGGTTGTACCAGGCGCGGTGCGCAAAATCCCGCTCATCGAAATCGGCACCGAGCTCGCGATTGAGCACGCGCAAGATGTTGCGATTGAACGCTGCCGTCACGCCGGCGGCGTCGTTGTACGCCGCCTCGATCACGCGCGCATCTTTCCGCAAGTCGATGCCGAGCAGAAAGCGATCGCCCGGACACATGGCGTCGCGTACGCGTGCGAGCAACGCGATTGCCGC
>DASYXE010000306.1:0-3310 GCA_035935375.1 Gemmatimonadaceae bacterium
CTACGTGACCGGCATGCTGTCGCGGTTCGTGATCGGCGCGCGCGACGGATGGGCGATCGCGCTCGACGAGGCGCGGACCGCGCTGCGCGGCGATGGCGCCACGGCGTTCGCCGGCGAGGCGGCGCGCATCGGCCGCATGACGCGCGACCTGCACGCGGCGCTCGCGTCCTCGCCCGACACGCCGGGCTTTCGCAGCGACCCCGTCTCGTTAGGCGACGCCGGGCAGTGGGAGCGCGCCGCGCGGCGCGCGATCGAGGACGCGCTCACGCTGCTGGGTGAGCGCGCGGGTACGCTGCCCACGCCCCAGCAGGCGATGGCGCGCGCGATCGCGGGCCGCCGTGCCGACACGCTGGAGCGCTTGGACGACGTGGCCGCGCGTGTTCGGTCGTCGCTCCAATCGGGCGGCGCAGGCGCGCTGCGGAAGACGCGGCACCATGGCGACTACCACCTGGGCCAGTTGTTGCGCGGCGAAAAGGGCGTATGGTTCATCGTCGATTTCGAGGGCGAGCCCTCGCGGCCGTTGGCCGAACGGCGCGCCCTGAGCAGCCCCCTGCGCGACGTCGCGGGCATGCTGCGGTCCTTCGCCTACGCCGCCGCGACCGCCGCCGCCGAGCGCGGTGCGTTAGGCGTGGACGCCGGAACCGAGATCGCCGCCGCGCACTGGGAGCGCGACGTGCGCGCGGCGTTCCTCTCCGGGTACGACGCGAGCGCCGATGACCCGCTCGTGGCATTGTTCGAAATGGAAAAGCTGTTCTACGAGCTGCGCTATGAGCTCAACAACCGGCCGGAATGGGTGTGGATACCGTTGCGAGGGATCGCGCGGTTGTTCTGACCCCCAGTCCCGCACCATCACTTTGCCGAGAACACCTTGTTGCACAGCGCGCCCAACCTCTTCGCCAGCTCCTCGCCGCCGAGTCTCTTGCCGGGCGCGTCCCCTAAGATGCTCACCGAGCAGTACATGTTGCCCTTCTTGCTGGCGATCTCGCTGCCGTCGCTCGCCCTACGCACTGCCTGGTCGCCCACGCCCGGCAAAGGGACGAAGTTCACGCGATCGGTGCTCACAGTGGCTTCCTCGAAGAGCTGTCTATCTTCCTGACCGCTGCCGGTGCGCACAGTAATGTCTCCCAATTTCTCATTGCCGAAGTCGCACCAGCCGGTGCCCTCCCCAATGGCGCTCAGCTTCACGGGCGGATCGAGTAGGCCCGCCGCGTCGCTCGGCGAAAAAACCTTGTTGCAATCGATCGGCACCGCGACGGTGGTGTCCGCGCTGCTGGACGCGATGGCGTCCGCGGGTTCGCCGCTTGCGACCGAGGCGGCCTGGATGCGGGATTGCGAGCACGCAATCGCCACGCACATTCCACACACGATGACTGTCAATCGTATTTTCCAAGGCAACATGACGTCCTCCTCGTGGTCGGTGGTCCCGTCACGCATCGAGCATGCGTGCGGTCGACGCCGAATGTTCTCTCACGCTCGTTACTTGGCCGCCGCCGCCGCCGTTACCCAGCCGTTACCTCGCACGGCGCGTCGCGGGGGTTCCTGAAGTTGGGGAGGCCCGTCGCCGAACGCGCCCGCGCGATCGAGGCCCCGCGCCATGGCTGGGTCCTCGATCGCGGCGCCATCGCGTCCGAATCGGGCGACGCGGCGTTTCGCGTGTGGGCGCCTAACGCTCGGCGCGTCGACGTGTTCGTCGACGATCGACGCCATGCGCTGGCGCCCGGCGACGCGGGCCTGTTCGAGACGGTCGTCTCGGGCACCGGCGCCGGCGATGACTACGCCTACTCGCTCGACGGTGGTCCGCGCCTCCCGGACCCGGTCAGCCGGTGGCAGCCGTACGGCGTCTTCGGCGCGTCGCGCATCGTGAACCCGCGCGACTTCGCCTGGCGCGATGCCGCCTGGCGCGGGATGGAGATGGCCGACTACGTCATCTACGAGATGCACGTCGGCACCTTCACCGGCGCCGGCACCTTCGGTGCTGCGATCGCGCACCTGGCGCCCCTCGCCGAGTTAGGCATCACCGCCGTCGAGCTCATGCCGGTGGCGCAGTTCCCGGGCACGCGCAACTGGGGGTACGATGGCGTGCACCTCTACGCGCCGCAGAACAGCTACGGCGGACCGGACGGCTTGCGCCGATTCGTCGACGCAGCGCACGCCGCCGGACTCGCCGTCGTGCTCGACGTCGTCTACAACCACGTCGGCCCCGAGGGATCGTCGCTCCAGGCATTCGCGCCGTATCTCTCCACCACGCACCGGTCGCCCTGGGGTGCGTCGTTCGACTTCGATGGCCCGCGGCCGTCGCACGCCGAAGTGCGGCGCTACGTGATCGACAACGCGCTCTCCTGGATCGTGGAGTATCACATCGATGCCTTACGGCTCGACGCCGTGCCGGCGATTCTCGACGACAGCACGCCCCACATCGTGCACGACATCGCCGCCGCGGTTCACGCCGAGGCCGCCATCCTCGGCCGCCGCGTGCACGTGATCGCCGAGAGCGATGTGATGGACCCCGCGCTCGTCAGGCCCGTCGCCTCGGGTGGCCTTGGTCTGGATGCCCAGTGGAGCGACGACTTCCAGCGCGGCGCGCACGTCGCGCTCACGCACGAGCGCACGTCGTGGTATTCGGGTGTTCGCGGCGCCGCCGATGTCGCGGGCGCGCTGGAGCGACGGTCGACGCAGCGCTCGCCGCGCGGCGTGCCGAGCGCACCGGCCACGGACGTGCCGCCCGACCACTTCGTGTTCTACGTGCAGAACCACGACCAAGTGGGCAATCGCGCGTGCGGCGAGCGACTCGCCGCGCTCGTGTCGCCGGGCCGCCGCGCGACGGCGACGGCGTTGCTGCTGTTGTCGCCGTACGTTCCGTTAGTCTTCATGGGCGAAGAATACGGTGAGACGCGTCCCTTTCTGTACTTCGTGAGCCACGACAGCGATGCGCTCTGCGCGTCGGTGCGCGACGGCCGCCTGCGCGAGATCATGGAGCGCGGCCAGCTGGCCGAGGGGCCGCCGCCCGACCCCGCCGATCCGCTGACGTTCGAGCGCTCGCGCCTCGATCGCACGCCGGTGGGGCCGTCGTCGCGCCTGGCGCTCGCGCTCTTCCGCGACCTTCTCGCGCTGAGGCGCGAAGAGCGCGCGCTCCAACCCGGTCGCGCGGTGCTCTCGACGGCCGTCGATCGGGATGGCGCCTGGCTCACCGTGGAGCTCCGCCCAACGGACGGCCACGGGCACCCGCTCTTCGCCGCGTACAACTTCTCGGATACGGAGCACCAGGTTCCCGTACCGGCGCCGCCGCCCGGGCGATTGTGGCGGCTCCGGT
>DASYXE010000307.1:0-12102 GCA_035935375.1 Gemmatimonadaceae bacterium
CAGCGAGCGCTTCCCCATTCCCCATTTCCACTATCATAATTTCTGATGCACCTCACTATCATTTGATGACATGCCAGCGCGGATCTTTCTCCTGTCGCCGGCGCGGCTCGACGGCGCGCGGGCACGTCTGCTGTTCAATCCCGACGCCTCCTTTCCGTTAGCACGCGTGTTGGGCACGCGGGAGGGCGCATCGCTCGCCGAGGTATTCAGCTTTCTCAGCGGGCTCTACTTTCGCGGCAAGCACGCCTATGCGCAGTTGTTCGGCCGGCCAGCATCGTCCGTGCACGCTGTGCATATCATCACGACGTCTCGCGGTCTGCTTCCGCCGCAGACGCGCGTCACACGACGCGAGCTGTCCGCATTTGCCGAAATCGATCTCTCGGTGGGGGACGACCGATTTCGCACGCCGCTCCTCCGCGATGCCGAACGCATTCGCGCCGGGATCGACGAGGCCGCCGAGGTCGTGCTCCTGGGCAGCATCGCAACGGGCAAGTATGTCGACCCGCTCCTCACGGTGTTCGGCGACCGGCTGCTCTTTCCCGAGACGTTCGTCGGCCGCGGCGACATGAGCCGCGGCGGCATCCTGCTGCGCAGCGCACGCGCCGTGCGCGAGCTCACCTACGTCCCGGTAGCGGGTGCGGTGCGCCACGGGCGCCGGCCTCCCAAGCTCGTGCGCGAGCGCTGATGGCAGCGCGTGCGCCTAACGTGGCGATCCCCGCGCATGGCGATGCGGATCTCGACGTGCAGGGAAGGGCAGTCGGCCTCACCAACCTCGACAAGGTGTTCTGGCCGGACGAAGGCCGCACCAAGGGCGACCTGCTCCGCTACTACGCAGCGGTCGCATCGGCCCTCATACCACACCTGCGCGATCGGGCGATGGTCATGAAGCGATATCCGAACGGCATCACCGGCAAGAGCTTCTTCATGAAGCGCGCGCCATCGCCGCGCCCGGACTGGATCGAGACGTGCGAGATCGCACATCGATCGGGCAACGTGATCGACTTCCCGATGGTGCAGGATCTCGGCTCACTGATGTGGATCGTGAATCTCGGATGCGTCGATCTCAATCCGTGGTACGCCACGTGCGACGATACGAATCGGCCCGACGTGCTGCACTTCGACCTCGATCCAACGCCGGGCGCGACGTTCGACCACGTTCGTGACGCGGCGCTCGTCGTGCGCGACGCACTCGTCGCACTGGGGATGAAGCCGTTGGTCAAGACAACCGGATCGCGCGGAGTGCACATCTATGTGCCGATAGAGCGCGGACCGACGCAGAAAGAGGTGTGGACGTTCGCGAAGCGGTTCGCGGTGTCACTCGCGGCGCTCCGGCCCGAGTTGTTGACGTCGGAGTATCGCGTCGCGCGGCGGCCGCGAGAGCGCGTGCTCGTCGACTACAATCAGAATGCCTGGGGCCGCACACTGGCGTCGGTGTATTCGGTGCGTCCGCGGCCCGGTGCGCCCGTGTCCACGCCCGTGTCGTGGGTGGAACTCGAGCGCGGCCTCGCGATCGAGGACTTTCGTATGGACAACGTGCCGGCGCGGGTGGCAACGTTAGGCGACGGCTGGAAGCCGATGCTGGCGATGCACGGCCGATTCCCCCTTGCCGGGATGCTCTGATGCTGCCGATCCGGGTGACGTTCGCCCCGATGGAAGCGGAATCGTCGGCCGAAATTCCGAACGGCGCCCAATGGCAGTACGAGCCCAAGTGGGATGGCTTTCGCTGCCTCGCGTTTCGCGACGGTGCGCAGGTCGAGCTCATGTCGAAAGCGGGGAAGCCGCTGGCGCGATATTTCCCCGACGTCGTCGCGGCGATGCGCGAGGTCACCGCATCCCGCTTCGTGCTCGACGGCGAGATCGTGGTCCCGTTAGGCAACGCGTTGTCGTTCGACGACCTGCTCATGCGCATCCATCCGGCGCAGAGCCGCGTCGACAAACTGGCCGCCGAGACGCCGGCGACGTTCATCGCGTTCGATCTGCTCGTCGATGCGGACGGCACCTCGTTGGTCGGCGAGCCGCTCGAGCGCCGCCGGCCGGCGCTCGAATCGTTCGTGCGCGAGCATGTGCCGCCCGGCGCCGGCGTCAGACTGTCGCCGGCGACGACCAATCTGCGCGATGTCGAGCAATGGCTGAAATCCCTCGGCAGCGGACTCGATGGGATCGTCGCCAAGCGCGTGGACCTGCCGTATCAGAGCGGCAACCGGCACGGCATGCTCAAGATCAAACAGACGCGGACGGCCGACTGTGTCGTCGGCGGCTTCCGCTACGCATCGAAAGGGAAGGTCATGGGCTCGCTGCTCCTCGGTCTCTACGAAGAGGGGCTGCTGCACCACGTGGGCTTCACGTCCAACATTCCGCAGGGTGACAAAGCCGCCCTCACCAAACGCCTCGAAGCATTGATCGAGCCACCCGGCTTCACCGGTCGCGCGCCCGGCGGCCCCAGTCGGTGGAGCACCGAACGAAGCGGCGAATGGAATCCACTCGCGCCCAAACTCGTGGTCGAGGTCGGCTACGATCACTTTTCGGGCGGGCGATTTCGTCACGGCACCTCGTTTCACCGGTGGCGCCCGGACAAGGCGCCGCGCCAGTGTACAATGGCGCAAGTCGAGCGCGAGTCGCGCTCGCCGCTCGCGCTGCTGCGAGTGCGTTAGGCAACCGACTTCAGTCGACGGAGAATGGAAAGCGCTCAACTGCCAGTCATCGACAACCAAGCCGAGCGGCGCTTCGAGCTGCACGCGGACGGCGCGATGTCCATCCTGACGTACCGGATTACCGGCGACCGCATTCGGCTGATCCACACCGAAGTCCCGCCTGACCAGCGTGGACGCGGCTACGCGGACCTGCTCGCGCGCGCCGCGCTCGAGCGCGCCGCGCGCGATCACCTGCGCGTCGTGCCGTTGTGTCCGTTCGTGCGCGCGTTTCTCGAGCGCCACCCCGAATACAACACGCTCGTCGTCCCGGATAGGCCCCAATGATGCACAACGCGGAAGCGCGTCGTGGGCCCGCTTCCGCGTTGCTCGCCTCAACGGATCCTCAGGGTACGACCTGCACGACCGCCCGCATCCACGGGTGGATGCAACACTGGAATTTCGCCGTACCCGGTGCGCCCACCGACTCGACGTCGGTCGCGCCCGGGGCGAGAAACTCGCTCCCCGGCAGCGTTAGGCACTCGGGGGCCGGCGTCGGATTGCCCGACAACCCGTTGAGCAGGTCGACCACGCCACCGCCGAAATTGGCGACCCGCGCGAAGGTGTGTACTTCGCCGCCGAGATTCACCGCGGCGATGTTCTGCCCGACGTGCACCGTAAATGCGGCCGGCGAGAACCGGTACGAATTCACCTCCTGGTGTTTGCCGAGGAGCGACAGAAACTGTCCGAAGTTGATGCCGCCGGTGCGATTGCACGTCCCCGGTCCGACCGCGGCGTTGAACGAGGGTCCGTCGCAGTTGTCGAGGATGTTCACGTTCACCGTTTGTTGGGCGGCTCTGGCGCCGCTCACGGTCGCGCGGCTCGCGGCGAGATCCGTTGGACGCGTCGTGTCACCACACGCGGTGGCGGCCGCTACGACGAGGACGGCGACGACTCCTTGGCACCACAGTCGGGTTGGCATGGGACCCTCCGAGCTGCAGGGCAGGCACGACGCGCCTCGGCGGGTGTGACGGGGCGCGGCGTGCCCTTGCCTGGGCAGCCCAACGTGTGCGGGCCCGGGAGACGAGTCAAGCCGATGCAACAACGCGGAAGCGTACTGCCCAGGACGCTTCCGCGTTTCGTCGCGGCGTTCGGCTGCTCAGTCGATCGGCTGCAGCGCGGCCACGATCCGCTCGCGTTCCGGCTCGAGGAACGGCGGCAGCACGACCCGTTCGCCTAACGTGGCCTGGTCCTCGTCCAACCCGAACCCCGGACCGTCCGACGCGATCTCGAACAGCACGCCCGACGGGTCGCGGAAATACAGGCTCTGGAACCAGAACCGGTCCACCTTGCCGCTGTTGGCGACGCGGAGCGCGTTGAGCCGGTCCGCCCACGCGTCGTAATCGGCATCGGGCGTCCGGAATGCGACGTGGTGCACGCCGCCCGCGCCCTGCCGCGCGGCCCGGACGCCCGGCTGCACCGCCACGTGCAGCTCGGCCGCGGGACCGCCCGGGCCCATCTCGTACACGTGCACGCGGTGCGCCGCGTTCTCCGGATGCGCATACTCGCGCACGGGCCGCATGGAGAGCACGCGCTGCAACAGCGCGTCCGTCGGTCCCAGGTTCGGCACGCTGATCAGGATGGGGCCGAGCCCGCGCACCTGGAATTCCGCCGGCACGGGACTCCGCTCCCACGGATACGCGACACCGCTGCCGGCGTCGTCCACCAGCGCCAGCCGCTGTCCCTCGGGATCCTCGAAGTCGAGCGTGAGCCTGCCGTCGCGCTCCACCACGTTGCCCACCGCCACGCCGCGCTCGGCGAGATGCCGGCTCCAATACTCGAGCGCCGGCAATCCCGCGACGCGCAGGTGCGTGCGCGTGATCGACCGCGACCCGCGCGATTCGCGCAGCACGGGCCAATCGAAGAAGGTGAGGTCGGTGCCGGGCGTGCCGCGCGCGTCGGCGTAAAACAGGTGATACGCCGTCACGTCATCCTGGTTGACGCTGCGCTTGACCAACCGCATGCCCAACGTGCGGGTATAGAAGCGGTAGTTGTCGCGGATCGCTGCCGAGATGGCCGTCAGATGATGAATGCCGCTGAGTTCCATGGGTCCACCGTACTCGTGACAAAAAGGTCCGCCGTTCCGCCTTCCGTTAGGCGGCTGCGGGGCGCCGCACTACCAGGTTGCCCACGCCGCCCAGAACGCCAACCGCCAACGCAATGCCAGCGACCACCGGACTCGACAACCCGCCGAGGCCGAGCGCCGCATCCAGCGAATACGCGCCGGGGCCGGTAAGTGCCAGTGCCGCGGCGCCGGTCGCGTAGAGGAGCGGTACTTCGATACCGTTGCTCGTCGCGAACAACCCGTTCCTGAGGTGCACGCTCGCCGCGGCGACGATCATCACCGAGATCATGAGCGCGGGGCCGATCGGGCCGAGGAGCCCGAGGACAACGAGTATGCCGCTCGTGACCTCGGTGCCGGCCGCGACAGTAGCGAACATTTTACCGGGCCGGAAGCCCAGATGCTCGAACATCCCGCCGGTCGCGGCCAGACCATGGCCGCCGAACCAGCCGAAGAGTTTTTGCGAGCCGTGGGCGGCCATGAGCAGTCCGAGAACGACGCGGGCCACGAGCAGGCCTGTAGCAACGGTGGCGACATCGACGGCGGTGGTCAACATGGGAATACCCGTAATTAAGTGGTGTAACAACGACTGTTATAACATGTAAATGAGCCGGCCATCACAATTGTTCCCGGATCGCGGCCAGCACGCGGATCACGCTCGCGATGTCTGCCGCACTCAACCGCGCGGTCCAGGCACGCCCCGTCTGCTCCAGCTCCGGCGTCGCCTCGTCCAACACCTTGCGCCCCGCGGGGGTGATCCGCGCCGTGACGTGGCGCCGGTCGTCCGGGTCGCGCGTGCGGACGACGACGCCGGCGTCTTCCATCCGGTCGAGCAGCCGCGACACGTCCGGCACGTGCGACACCATCCGCTCGCCGATCTCCATCCCGCACAGGCCGCGCTTGCCGGCGCCGCGCAGAATGCGCAACACATTGTATTGCGTGTGCGTGAGGCCATGCGACTTGAGCGCCTCGTTCTCCGCGTGCTCGAGCAGCGCCGCGGTGCGCAGGATCGAGAGAATGGCCTCATCCGCTGGCCGCGCGAACGGCTTGGTCTGCTTGATCTCGTCTTTCAGTGTCGTCGGCATACCGTGAAATACATGTTACAACAGATAATGTCAAGGCGCGTCACGGTGCGGCCGCGCCCCGCCTCGCACGACGTCCACGGATGCGGCCGACATCGCACCCCTGGTGTCCGCTGGCGCGACCCTCGCATGTTGAACATCGGGGCCGCGCGTCGCCGCCCCCATCTTCTATATATCGAGGACCAGCATCATGAAGACGGCCAGAGCCAAGGACCCCAATCTGATGCGCCGCCGCGAGGCCGCGCTCGATACCCCGACCGATCTCGACCACGAGGGCACGCGCCTCATCGCGGGTGCGCTCAACCCCATCCTCGCCGACGTCTTCGCGCTGTACGTCAAGACCAAGAACTTCCATTGGCACATGAGCGGCCCGCACTTCCGCGACTACCACCTCCTGCTCGACGAGCACGCGGACCAGATCTTCGCCATGACCGATCCCGTAGCCGAGCGCATTCGCAAGTTAGGCCAGGACACCATTCGCTCGACCGGCCAGATTTCGCGGCTGCAGCGCATTTCGGACAACGACGCGGGCTACGTCGAGCCGTCCGACATGCTCGCCGAGCTCCGCGAGGACAACAAGACCCTGGCGGCACGGCTCCGCGAAGCCCACAACGTGTGCGAGCAATACCGCGACGTCGCGACCACGAGCCTGATCGAGATCTGGATCGACGAGACCGAACGCCGCACCTGGTTCTTGTTCGAGGCCAGCCGCCGCGCCGATTCGTCGGGCCGCTGACGCCTAACGGAAGCGCCGTTACCGGAGGCCGATCCGCGCGACCAGGTCCGCGTAGCGCGGATCGCCGCGCAAGGGCGCGTAGCCCGGGTCCAGGTGCAGATAGATGAGCCCCGCCGAGCGCGCCTGAAACGCGCGCTCGAGCGCGGCGAACGCGCGGTCGAGATCGCCCACCGCCGCGTACCCCATCGCCAGGACTTCCGAGCGCATGTAGTGGTGGTGGGATTCTTCCTCCAACCGCGCCAGGATCGCCTCGCCTTCGTCCTGCTGGCCCAACGCGGCCAGCGCCCGCACGATCATGGCGTCGTACGAGCGCACCGACTTCTCGAGCGCCTGCGCCCGCCGGTACCACGTGAGCGCCGTGGCCGGATCGCCTAACGCAAGGTGCGCCGACCCGATGTAGTGCGGCGCCCGGATGCACACCTCGTCCATCTCGAGCGTGCGCAGGCCCTGTGCAATGGCGCCGTCGTTGTCGCCGGAATAGAGCAGGAAGCGCGACAGCCATTCGCTGTAGTGCACGGACAACGGATCGAGCTTGAGCGCCTGCGCCATCGTCTGGATCGCGTCGTCCAACCGCCCGACCAGCGGCAGCGCCGTCCCGTGCACGTAGTGTGCTTCGGCGTAGTTGGGGCTCAACTCCACCGCGCGCGCCAGCTGCGCTTCCGCGCTGGCGAAATTCCACTCGTGCCAGCACAGCACCTTGCCGATCGACGTGATCGCCTCGGCCAGCTCGGGGTCGCGCTGCAGCGCGCGCTCCGCCGCGGCTTTCGCGCGCGGATACGCGTCATCGGGCGCCACCCAGTCGTCGGCCAGGTTGCACCACACGTCCGCGATCCCCGCATACGCGCGCGCGAATCCGGGATCTTGAAGCAACGCGTGCTGAAACAGATCGAGCGCCTTCCGCAACGCGGGCTCGGAGAGCTTCACGAAGAAGAAGCGGCCCTTGAGGTAGAGCGTGTAGGCCTCGAGGTTCTTGGTCGGCACGACCACCTGCGGCCCTTCGGCTTCCGTTAGGCGAAGCTTGAGCGCGTCGACGATCGCCTTCGCGATCTCGTCCTGCACCGCGAACACATCCTCGAGCTGGCGGTCGTACGTCTCGCTCCACAGGTCGTAGCCGTTCTCGACGTTCACCAGCTGCGCGGCGATGCGAATCCTGTTGCCCACCTTGCGCACGCTGCCCTCGAGCACCGAGCTCACGCCGAGCTTCTCGCCGACCTGCCGGATGTCCACGTCCTTTCCCTTGAACGCGAAGCAGCTCGTGCGCGATGCCACTTGCATCGCCGGCACCTTGGCCAGCGCGTTGATGATCTCCTCCGTCATCCCGTCGGCGAAATACTCGTTCTCCGGATCGGCGCTCATGTTCGCCAGCGGCAGCACCGCGATCGCCTTGGTGGCGCTCCGGTAGCCGTCGCCGGTCACGCGCTGCGCGCCGGTCTCGGAGTCACGGCTCAGCAATCGCAAGGCGGCGGCAAATTCGGCGGCCGTGGGGTACCGGTCTGCCGGCGTGCGCGCCAGCGCGCGAGTCACCGCGGTATCCACCGCGTCGGGCACGTCGCGCGTGATGCGCACCTTGGGAATCGGCGACACGAACCGCTTGGCGATGATCGCCTGCGCGTTGATGCCGGTGAACGGCGGCTCACCGGTGAGCATCTCGTAGAGCACGCAGCCGAGCGAGTACAAATCACTCCGGCCGTCGGCGCCGAGCTCGCCCGACGCCTGCTCGGGACTCATGTACGCGGGCGTGCCTAACGAGAGCCCCGTCTGCGTGAGCGACGCCGCGTTGCCCGAGAGCGCCTTGCCGATGCCGAAGTCGGCCACCATGGCGGCGCCCTCGTGCAGCAAGATGTTTTCGGGCTTGATGTCGCGGTGCACCACGTTGTGGCGGTGCGCGTAGTCGAGGGCGGAGGCGACCTCGCGCGCGATGCGTAACGAGTCGGACAGCGACAGCTGCCGTTCCCTCTCCAGCCGCTCGCGCAACGACCGTCCCTCCATGCTCGGCATCACATAGAAGAGCAGGCCGTCGGCTTCGCCGGAGTCGAACACCGGGAGGATGTGCGGGTGCGTCAGACCGGCGGCGAGCTTGATCTCCCGGAGGAAACGATCCGCGCCGATTTCCGCCGAGATCTCCGGGCGCAGGACCTTGAGTGCTACCTGGCGGTCGTGCCGGAGATCGTGGGCCAGAAACACCACAGCCATGCCGCCCTGCCCAAGCTCACGATCGAGCGAGTAGCGGGTCGACAGTCCGTTGGCGAGTCGTGATTGGAGCTCGAACATGGGCGACAAAAGATGCAGTCGCGATGTCTCGTACGCGAGGTGGATCGACAACCTGACCGAGACCGAATCGTGGCGTGTCGCGCGTGATCGTGACGCGAGTGCGCGCAACCGCGTCATGCACAACGCGGACTGTCCGCGATCGAGACTCGAGAGTAGGAGACGGCGATGATCACGCTCCCCAGCTTCAAGAAGCGTCAGTCCACCAGTGAAGCGGAGCAGCCGCCGCTCGCAACCACCTACAATCCCAGATACGACGGCGCCGCGCTCGCGGCCCTCGTCGCCCGAGCCGAGAAGGCCGCGGAGCAGCTCCGCGGCCTCGAATCGGTGGCCGAGCGTGCGGCAGAGCTCGGTGCGATGGAGGAGCGGATCGCCGGACTCGAGCGAGCGTCAGCCCAGCTCAAGGCTGTGGAAGAGCACGCTGGACGGCTGGCCTCGGCCCACGAAGAGAGCACCGCCAAGCTGACCAGCGCTGACGCGGAGCTCTCCCGCCTCCACGAATCGAGCGCCGAGCTCTTGGCCAAGATCAATGATGCGAGTGGGATGCGAGAGCAGCTGGAGCAATTCCTTGCGATCCAACCGCAATTCGCTGCACTGCGTCGCGAGTCCGAGGGGACGAACGCGCAGCTTCGCGAGCTGGGCGAGAGTCTCGGTCGTTTGCGGGCCGTGCACGACGACGCGCTGCACGCCCAGAAGCACGCGGCGTCCCGTCTCGAGGGCGTCGAACAGCGGTCGCAGGCGGCGGTGACGAAGGTCGAGGCGGTGGAGCGCCGCGCGGCGACAGCGCAGGAGGCTCTCGATGCGTTGCTCCGGATCGCGGGCGGCGTCCCCGACGCGCAGCACCAGCTGGGCGTCCTCAAGGCGATCGCCGAACAGGTGGCGCAGAAGACCGCGGTGCTCGAGCAGCAGCGCGAGGTCGTGGAGCGGGCAGCGGCCCAGACCACGGAAGTGTTGTCGCTCCGGCCGCAGGTCGAGAGCGCGCTCCGCCGTCAAGAGGAGCAGGCGCAGGCCGTGACGGCGCTCGAGGCCAAGCTCGCGTCGGTCCAGTCGCTCCATACCACCGTACTGTCTCGCGCCGACGAGATCTCCGCGCAGCAGCGGACGCTCGAGGAGGCGGAGCAGGCTGCGCAGCGCTCTTTGACCGGTTTGCGTGACGAGATGAAGTCGAGTGCCGAGCGCTTCGAGCTCGAGAATCGGAGTCTCGATGCGGTGAGCGAACGGATCGTCGAGCTGCGCACGGCGCTCAAGGATTGCGAGTCGCGGCTGTCGGATCTCGATGCGACGGGCCGCACGCTGGCCGAGACGGAGGCGCTGTCACGCGGCCTGGCCGAGCAGGTCGGTGATCTGGCCGAGGATATTCAGCGGATCACCGCGCAGGCCGACCGGTTGCGCGCGGTGCGCGACGACGTGGGCGGGCTGGAGAGCAACTTGAGCGACATGACGCAGCGGATGGAGCGCGTCGAGGGACTCAAGCCGGTGGTGGAGTCGGTGTTCCGCGATCTGGGGACGCTCAACGGGACGCACGAATCGATTCGCGATGGTCTCGAGCAGGTGCGTCTCTCGTACGAGGAGATGACGCGGCTCCGGCAGCGTCAGGCACAGACGGACCAGTGGCTGGCCGACGCGGACGTGAAGCTGCGCGCGACGCGCGAGCTCTTGGCGGAGCTCGACCACATGCGGCCGGGGACCGAGGCGCTGCGCGACAAGCTGGCGCAGGTGTCGGCGTCGATGGACGCGCTCGAGGGGCGCGCGACCGCCATGGATGCGATGCAGCGTCGGTTAGGCGACGTCGAATCCGGTCTGGCGCAGGCGCAGGATCGCGGGAACGGGCTGCACGCGCGGATGGAAGCGGCGGAGACGCGGTTCGGCGATCTGTTGCGCCAGGCGGCCGAAGCGCGGCGCGTCGCGCAGACGATGGGGACCGTGACGGCGTCGGTGGAGGCGGCGGACCGGCGGATGACGTCCGTGGGGGCGGTGGCCGATGCGTTAGGCGAGCGCGCGGCGGCCTTCGCGGGACTCGAGGACCGGCTGCGCGTGTTCAACCAGGAGTTCGAGCAGCGGCAGAGCGCGCTCGATGCGGCGGCGGTGAACCTCGCGCAGGCCTCGACGGTGCGCCGCGAGGCGGCCGATGCGATGCAGCAGCTCGAGGAGGTGTCGCGCACCATCGGCAGCCAGTTAGGCGACGCGCAGCAGCGCACCGGCACGCTCGCGGCGATGCTCGAGGAGCTCGAGGCCCGCGTCGGTTCGTTAGGCCAGGTGGAGAAACGCATGGCCAACTTCGAGGCGCTGCTCGCGACCTGGGATGTCGCCCAGCGCGAGGCCGCGCAGGGGATGGAGCAGATCGGCAGCAAGCAGGCGACCATCGACGCGGTGGGCGCCCAGGTGAAGCACCTCTTCGGGGTGGCCGAGAAAACCGCCGAGCACGTTCGGTCGATCTCCTCGGAACGGCGCGAGATCGAGGAGGCGCGCGCGCTGCTCGAGCGCACGCGTGAACAGCTCGCGGCGGCCACCGAAGGCATGCGCGTGTTCTCCGACCGGAAGTGGCAGGTGGAAGACATCGAACGCCGGCTCGCGCGCGCCGATGCGCTGGCGCGCGACATCCGGTCGTCCACGGAAGCGCTCGCGGCGCAACGCGCCGTGGTGGATCGCGCGCTCGATGGATCGGCGGCGCTCGCGGTGCAAATGAAACAGGCCGACGCGGTGATGGAGGCGCTCCGCCAGGAATGTGCGGCAGCTGCCAGGCTGCGCTCGGCCATGGACGAAGCGCGCGGCGACTGACGCCGTTGCGCGGACAGAAAGCGACAAGGCCGGGCGGCATGCCCCGGCCTTGTTGCGTTAGGCGATCGGTTATCGCGACGTCAGCGTGTCCTTTGGAGGCACGGTGTCGGGCGGTACCGAGTCCGGCGGCGGAGGCGGCGGCCGATGCGTGGTGTCGGGCGGAACGCTGCCGCTGTCCGGTGGCGGGGGCGGCCGGCGCGAGCTGTCGGGTGGAACGGTGCCGCTGTCGGGCGGCGGCGACGCGACCGCGGTATCGACCACGGCGACCACGGCCGAATCATTGACGCCGTTGGCGCTGGCGAAGATCGTCACCACGCCGAGTCCCACGCCGTGCACCAGGCCGGTGTCGCCGACCGTCGCGATGTGCGCGTCGGACGAGCGCCACGAGATCTTGGCGGACACCGGAGTGCCGTTCGTGTCGTACGCCGTGGCGTGCACTGCGAGATAATTGTGGATCTGTACGGCGGCCGCTTCGGGCGTAATCGTGAG
>DASYXE010000308.1:0-8046 GCA_035935375.1 Gemmatimonadaceae bacterium
CAATCTCATTTACGTACGCGGCGCCGTGGCCGGTCCCCGGAATGGGATCGTGCTGGTGCGCAAGCAGGGCTGATCCATGGCGGATACGACGCAGACATTCGAGGCGGCCGCATACACGGCGAACGGCACGGCGCGCGACCATGTCGCGCTGCCGGAGCAGGTGTTCGACGGCACGATCAACATGCCGGTGATGCACCAGGCGGTGAAGGCGTATCTGGCCAATCAGCGGCAGGGGAACGCCAAGACGAAGACGCGCGGGTTTGTCGCCGGCGGCAATCAGAAGCCATGGCGGCAGAAGGGCACGGGTCGCGCGCGGCAAGGCTCGATCCGCGCGCCGCACTGGGTGGGCGGCGGCACGGTGTTCGGTCCGATTCCGCGCAGCTACGCGCAGTACGTGCCGCGCCAGGTGCGCGCGCTCGCGCGCAAGAGCGCGTTCAACGCGCGGGCGCGTGAAGGCGCCGTGATGGTGATCGACCGCTTCGCGTACGAGGCGCCGAAAACATCGCGGCTGGCCGCATTGGTCGCCCGGTTAGGCCTCGAGGGACGGAAGGTGCTCATCCTGACCAACGGCATGAACGAGCACGTGTACCTCTCGGGCCGCAACCTGCCCGCGGTGCACGTGATGCCGTACGCGGATGTCTCGGCCTACCACGTCTTGTGGTCGGACGCGGTGTTGGTCGAGGGCGGCGCGATCGGACACGACTTGCCGCCGGTGGCCGACACGGAGCCCGAGGCCAGGCCCAAGCGTGAGAAGGCGGCGAAGCCCGCCAAACAGAAGAAGACGGCGCGCAAGGCGGCGTCGAAGAAGAGCGCGGCGAAGCGCGAGGCGCAGCCGGCCAAGAAAGCGAAACCGACCACGGCGCGCGCGAAGAAGTCGGCGCCCAGGAAATCCGCCGCCAAGAAGTCGGGCGGCAAGCCGAAGAAGCGGGGGAAGTGAGCCATGCCGACGCTGCATCAGATCATCGTCAGGCCGGTCGTCACCGAGAAGAGCTCGGCGGCGTTCCAGGCACGCGGCGAGTACACGTTCCAGGTGCACCCCGAGGCGACCAAGTCGCTCGTTAGGCAGGCGGTGGAGTCGCTGTTCGGCGTGCACGTCACCGGCGTGTGGACGTCCAACCAGCGCGGCAAGACGCGTCGGGTCGGCAAGTCGGTCGGCCGTCGCAATCATTGGAAGAAAGCGATCGTGACGCTCCGCGAGGGCGAGACGATCGAGCAGATCTTCGAGGGCTGACCGACATGGGCATTCGACAGTTCCGGCCGATCACGAAGGGGACGCGGTTCCGTTCCGTGTCCGACTTCAGCGAGATCACGCGCACCGAACCCGAGAAGTCGTTGGTGGAACCGCTCAAGAAATCGGGCGGCCGCGACAACCACGGGCACATCGCGATGCGCCGCCGCGGCGGCGGCCACAAGCGGAAGTACCGGATCATCGACTTCCGCCGCGACAAGTTCGGGGTGTCCGCCACGGTGCGCCACATCGAGTACGACCCGAACCGCTCGGCGCGGATCGCGCTCGTGGAGTACGCCGACGGCGAGAAGCGCTACGTGCTGCACGCCAAGGGGCTGTCGGTGGGCGACACGATCGTGTCCGGCCCCGGCTCGGACATTCGGTTAGGCAACGCGCTGCCGCTCAAGGAGATTCCGTTGGGCACAGCCGTGCACAACGTCGAGCTCAAGATCGGCAAGGGCGGCCAGCTGGCGCGCTCGGCCGGTATGTCGGCGCAGGTGGTGGCCAAGGAAGGCGACTACGTCACGCTCCGCCTGGCGTCCTCCGAAGTGCGGCTGGTGCACGGCAACTGCCTGGCCACGATCGGTGAAGTCGGGAACGCCGAGCACGAGCTGCAATCGTGGGGCAAGGCGGGCTCGACGCGGTGGCGCGGCCGCCGGCCCAAGGTGCGCGGCGAGGTGATGAACCCGGTGGACCACCCGCACGGCGGCCGCACGCGCGGCGGCCGGAACGTGGTGAGCCCGTGGGGCAAGAAGGAAGGCGTGAAGACCCGAAACACGAAGAAGTCGTCGCAGCGGTTGATCGTGCGCGGACGGAAGCGCGGTAAGGCCACACAATGAAACAGGGAAGCGCGCGCTGTCGCGCACTGAGGGAAGCGGGCTTCGCCCGGCGGGAAGCGCTGCGCTGTGGGAAGGGGGCAATCCCTCTTCCCTCGAGCGGCGCATGCCGCTGCTTCCCCCAGCGAAGCGCTTCCCCCAGCGCGCGTCCGCGCGCGCTTCCCTGTTAACAGCGAGCTACGTATGGGACGTTCAGTCAAAAAAGGTCCGTTCGTGCAGCCCGCGCTGATGAAGAAAGTGCGCGGGATGAATCAGCGGAGCGAGAAGCGGGTGGTGAAGACGTGGTCTCGCGCCAGCACCGTGACGCCGGATTTCGTTGGGCACACGTTCGCCGTGCACAACGGGAACAAGTTCATCCCGGTGTATGTGACCGAGAACATGGTGGGCCACAAGTTAGGCGAGTTCGCGCCGACGCGGCTCTTCCGTGGCCACTCCGGCACCAAGGCCGTCGACAAGAAGGCCGCGCCCGCGGGCGCGCCGCCGGCGGCGGGTAGTGCGCCGGCCCCGGCGCCGTCCGGCGCAGCGCCGGCACCGAGGGGAGGGAAGTAACGATGGCGCGAGTGCGAGCCATTCAGCGAACCACGCGCCAGTCGCCGTACAAAATGCGGCTGGTGATCGATCAGATCCGCGGCAAGAACGTGAACGACGCGCTGGCGCTGCTCACGTTCTCGAAGAAGCACGCGGCCAAGCAGATCGAGAAAGTCCTCAAGTCGGCGATCGCGAACGCGGAGCAGCACGCGCGTGAGCACAACGAGTCGCTCGACACGGACCTGTTGGTCGTGCAGCACGCCGTGGTCAACGAGGGGCCCAAGCTCAAGCGGTTCATGCCGGCCGCGCAGGGGCGAGGCACGCCGATTCTCAAGCGGACGAGCCACGTAGAGATCGTGGTGTCGGACGAGGACCAACGCTAATGGGACAGAAGACCAATCCGATCGGCTTTCGCTTGGGGGTCACGCACGACCACCGCTCGCGGTGGTACGCGGACCGCAACTTCCCGGCCCTGCTCAAGGAAGACGAGCTGCTCCGGAAGTACCTCAAGGCGCGGTTAGGCCACGCGGCCATCTCGCAGATCACGATCGACCGGAAGCCGGGCAAGGTCGTGGTGACCGTGCACACGGGCCGGCCGGGCGTCGTCATCGGCAAGAAGGGCGCCGAGGTCGACAAGCTGCGCGACGAGCTCGCCCAGCTCACGGGCAAGGAAGTCGGCATCAACGTCGAAGAGATCAAGCGGCCCGAGCTCGATTCGCAGCTCGTGGCCGATCAGATCGCGCACCAGCTCGCCCAGCGCATCTCGTTCCGGCGGGCCATGAAGCGCGCGGTACAGAGCGCCATGCGCATGGGGGCGCAGGGCATCAAGATCAAATGCGGCGGACGGTTAGGCGGAGCGGAGATCGCGCGCGTGGAAGGCTATCACGAAGGCCGCGTGCCGTTGCACACCTTGCGCGCCAAGATCGACTACGCGACGTCGACGGCCAAGACGACCTTCGGAACGATCGGCGTCAAAGTCTGGATCTTCCACGGCGAGGAGCCCACGGGCGCCCGTCGCGGGAGCACCTACTCCACCGGCTCGTAAGGCGAAGGAGAGCGAGCGATGCTGAGTCCGAAGCGCGTCAAGTTCCGCAAGATGTTCAAGGGCCGCACGCGGGGTCTCGCCAAGCGCGGGTCCACCGTGGCGTTCGGCCACTATGGGTTACAGGCAATCGCGCCTGGCTGGGTGAGCAACCGCGAGATCGAAGCGGCGCGCGTGGCGCTCACGCGCCACATCAAGCGCGGCGGCAAAGTGTGGATCCGGATTTTCCCGGACAAGCCGATCACCAAGAAGCCGGCCGAGACCCGCATGGGAAAGGGCAAGGGGTCGCCGGAGGGATGGGTCGCGGTGGTGAAACCGGGCCGGGTAATGTTCGAGCTGGAAGGCGTCGACCGGAAAACGGGCGAGAAGGCGATGGCGCTCGCGGCGGCCAAGCTCGGTATCAAATCGAAGTTTGTAGTTCGCGAGGAGGCGCACACCGATGCGAGCTGAAGAGATGCGCGAGCTGACGGACGACGAAATCCGGAGCCGGGTGGCAGAAATGGAGGAGGAGCGGTTCCGGTTGCGGTTTCGGAGCGCGACGGAAGCGCTCGAGGATCCGCTCCGGTTTCGCGTGATCCGCAAGGAAATCGCGCGCATGAAGACCATTCTTCGTGAGCGGCAGCTGACGCAATCGGCGTCCGCCGCCCCGCGCTCGGCCCGTTAGGCCAGTTAGGCATAGAGAGGACAGATGGCCGACATCGTGAGGACGGACCAGCAGGCGGCGCGCGGCTCGCGCAAGACGCGCGTCGGCATCGTGCTGAGCGACAAAATGCAGAAAACGGTGGTGGTGGCGATCGAACGTCGCTTCCCGCACCCGTTGTACGGCAAAATGGTCACGCGCACCAAGCGCGTCAAAGCGCACAGCGAGGACAACTCGGCCAAGACCGGGGATCGCGTGCGCATCATGGAGACCCGGCCGCTGTCGAAGGACAAGCGGTGGCGCGTGGTCGAAATCGTCGAGCGCGCGCGCTAACGGAGATCGGGCCATGATTCAGCAGGAATCCATCGTCAAGGTCGCGGACAATTCGGGCGCCAAACGCGCGCTCGTGATCCGCGTCCTCGGCGGCACCAAGCGGCGCTACGCCGGACTCGGCGACACGGTGATCGTAGCCGTGAAAGACGCGCTGCCGAACGGCACGGTCAAGAAGTCGGATGTCGCCCGCGCCGTCGTCGTGCGCACGGTCAAGGAGACCCGCCGCAAGGACGGCAGCTACATCCGCTTCGACGAGAACGCCGTCGTGATCATCAACGAGGCCGGCGAGCCGAGGGCCACGCGCATCTTCGGGCCCGTCGCCCGCGAGCTGCGCGAGAAGCGGTTCATGAAAATCGTGTCGCTCGCGCCAGAGGTGCTCTGACATGCGCAACCTGACCTACCGGGCCACCAAGCGCGCGGCCGCGCGCAACCGCGCCCGCCATGCGCGAAACGTGGAGCGCGTGTCGATGCCGTTCGGTAAAGGCGACACCGTCCGCGTGTTGCGCGGCGATGACAAAGGCAAGGAAGGCAAGATCCTGCGCGTCAACCTGAAGACGGGCCGGGTCGTGGTGGAAGGCGTGAACATCGTCAAGCGGCACCGGAAGGCCCGCACCGCCGAAGAGCAGAGCGGGATCATCGACTTCCCGGCGCCCGTCCATCACTCGAACGTGATGCTGCTCGACCCGAAAGGCGGCGCACCCACGCGCGTGCACGCGCGGATCGACGAAGACGGCACGAAGGAACGCGTGAGCGCGAAGAGCGGCGATGCGATCCCGCGCGTCATCTCGCGCAAGCGCTGAGGAGTAGACCATGGCGACGAAAGAGAAGAAGGAAGGCAAGAAAAAGGGCGGCGCGGGGCAGGCACAGGGTGGCACGGGCAAGACGCACGCAGGCATTGGGACGCCCGCGCCGGCGCCGCGCCTCAAGGGCTACTATGAGCGCACGGTTCGCGCAAAGCTCAAGCAGCAGTTCGGCCTCACGAACGCGCACGAGATCCCGAAGCTCAGCAAGATCGTGATCAACTGCGGCGTCGGCGAAGCCATCAAGCAGCCCAAGCTGCTCGACAGCGTCGTCCAGGAGCTGGAGCTGATCAGCGGACAGCGGCCGGTCCGCACGCGGGCCAAGAAGTCGATCTCGAATTTCGGCTTGCGGCAGGGGCAGGAGATCGGCGCCAGCGTCACGCTGCGCGGTGCGCGGATGTGGGAGTTCCTCGATCGCTTCATCGCGGTCGCGATCCCGCGGATCCGCGACTTCCGCGGGTTAGGCACACGCTCGTTCGACGGACGCGGAAACTATTCGATCGGCCTCAAGGAGCAGGTGATCTTTCCGGAGATCAACTACGACCAGGTCGACCAGGTGCACGGGCTCGATCTCACGTTCGTGACCAGCACGCCCAAGGACGACCAGGCGCTGGCGCTGCTGCGCGAGTTGGGCATGCCGTTCCGCGGCGAAGACAAGCCGATCGTCGTGAGTGCCTAACGACAAGGGAAGCGGGAAGTGGGAAGAGGGAAGAGGGAAGAGGGACAGGAAAAACATCCAATGTCAGGACAGAACGGGAGAGCGTAAATGGCTCGTAAGGCCATGGTCGAGAAGAGCAAGCGCAAGCCGAAGTTCGCGGTGCGGAAACACAACCGTTGCCAGCGCTGCGGCCGGTCGCGCGCGTACCTGCGGAAGTTCGGCTTGTGCCGAATTTGTTTCCGCGACTTGTCGTTGAACGGAATGATTCCCGGCGTACGGAAATCGAGCTGGTAGCGGCGCCACACTTGTCCTGACACGAAACCAGGCCCAAGCCATGAGCATGACCGATCCTATTGCCGACATGTTGACGCGCATCCGCAATGCCTGCGGATCGAAGCACCGGCGCGTCGACATTCCGGCATCGAAGCTGAAAGCCGACCTCGCGCGCATCCTGCTCGAGAACAACTACATTCGGGATGTCAAAACGCTCGAGACGGAAGAGGGACGCAAGATTCTGCGGCTGTACCTGCGCTACGCGCAGGGCGATCAGCCGGTGATCCGCGAAGTGCGGCGTGTGTCCACGCCGGGCCTTCGCAAGTACGTCGGTGTCAGCGAGATTCCGCGCGTGCGCAACGGACTCGGCATGGCGATCCTCAGCACCTCGAAGGGGCTGATGACGGATCGGCAGGCCCGGGCCGCGCACACCGGCGGCGAACTGCTCGCGGTCGTGTGGTAAGGGGAGCGCCTCAAACATGTCGCGAATCGGAAAGAAGCCCGTCGTGCTGCCGAAGAACGTCACGGCCACGATCGATGGGCAAACGATCAAGGTGAAAGGGCCGCGCGGCGAGCTCGAGCGGCGCCTGCACCCAGCGTTAGGCGTCGCGCTCGAGGACGGCTCGGTCGTCGTGAGCCGTCCCGACGACGAAGCCGAGCACAAAGCACTGCACGGACTCACGCGCACGCTCGTCTCGAACATGGTCGAAGGCGTCACCAAAGGATTCCAGAAGCAGCTCGAGATCGTGGGCGTGGGATACAAAGCGGAAACGCGTCCCTACGGCTTGCAGCTCGCGCTCGGCTTCTCGCACCCGGTGGAGTACCGCGCGCCCAAGGGCATCAAGCTCACCGCGCCGCAACCGACGCAGATCACGATCGAAGGGGCCGACAAGGAGATGGTCGGACAGGTGGCCGCGGAGCTCCGCAGCCTGCGTCCGCCGGAGCCATACAAGGGGAAGGGCATCAAGTACGTGGGCGAGCAGGTCCGGCGGAAGGCCGGCAAGGCGGGAGGCAAGTAAGCGATGAAAGCGATTCACAAGCCGAAGACGCGCGCCGAGCGACTGCACCGCCGCCACCTCCGTGTGCGCAAGCGCGTCGAGGGAACCGCGGAGCGCCCGCGTCTCGTAGTTCACAGGACGCTCAAGCACATCTACGCGCAGATCGTCGACGACATGGCCAACCGCACGCTGGTTACCGTTTCCGATCTCACGGTTGGCGAAGGAAAGAAGCAGGCACGATCGACCGCCGTCGGCAAAGCGGTGGCCGAGCGCGCAAAGGCAGCAGGAATCTCCCGCGTCGTGTTCGATCGTGCGGGGTACAAGTTCCACGGCCGCGTGAAAGCGGTAGCCGACGGCGCCCGTGAGGGCGGTCTGGAGTTTTGATCATGGCAGACAATCAGAGCACTCGCGCAGGATCGGGATCCGCTGAAGGCGGTTCGCCACCACCTCGCCGTGGCGGCGGTGGTCCGGGCGGCGGACGCGGTCGTGGTGGGCCGGGTGGTGGTCGCGGGGGTCGCGGCGGCGGTCGCGGTGGTCCCGGCGGCGGTCGCGGAGGTCCCAGCGGTCCCGGCGGTCGCGGACCGGGTGGACCCGGTGGTCGCGGCGGCGAAGGCGGTGATCGCGGCCGCGGTCGCGGCGGCGACGGTCCCCGCGGCGGCGGCGAGCGCGATCACGAAGGCAGCGATCTGGTCGAGAACGTGATCGCGATC
>DASYXE010000309.1:0-2261 GCA_035935375.1 Gemmatimonadaceae bacterium
CCTCGAGGACGGAGCGCGGTTGGTCGTTCATGGATTGTCTCACCGTTGGCGTGCTGGACGGAGGAGCAGCCAGCAAGATAACGTCGACGAGTGAGTGCGAGGGCATGGGGAAGCGCTCGCTGACGCTCGCTGGGGGAAGCGCTGCGCTGTGGGAAGCGCTCCGCTGGGGGAAGCGGCGGCGACGCCGCCTGAGGGGTGGAACAACATCAATGGTCTGCACGACTGGAGCGCGATGCGCGAGCCCGCGCGATCCGGCACTCTCGATCCAGAGACAACTGATGTCCTTCTACCCCTCAGGTGGCGTAGCCACCGCTTCCCCCAGCGCAGCGCTTCCCCCAGCGAGCGTCAGCGAGCACTTCCCTCTTCCCTCGTGGCAGCTTCCAGCGGCGCGCTTCAGCGCGCCGATGGAAAGCTGCCACGCCGATGCTGCTCCTGGAGCTCGAGGTATGCGTCGACCGTGGCGCCGATGCGCACCGCCATCTGCGGCGTCACCGGTTTCATGACGCGCGCGGGCACGCCTAACACAAGGGAGCCGGGCGGAATCTGCATGCCTTCCGTGACCACGGCGCCGGCGCCGATGATCGAACCGGCGCCGACGCGCGCGCCGTTGAGCACGACGCAACCCATGCCGATGAGGCATCCGTCCTCGATCACCGCGCCGTGCACGATGGCGCGATGGCCGATCGCGACGCGCTTGCCGATGATCGCGGGCAATCCCTTATCGGCGTGGATCACGGTGCCATCCTGCACGTTGCTTTCGGCGCCGACCACGATGCGGTCGCTGTCGCCGCGCAGGACCGCGGTGGGCCACACGGAGGCGTGCGCGCCTAACGTAACGTCGCCGAGGACGACGGCCTGGGGGTGGATGAACGCGGTGGGATCGATCGAAGCCATGAGCTAGAAGGCGAAGCCGATCTCGAAGTAGACGCTCGCGGGCGACACTTTGACCGGCGAATTGTTGATGTAGGGGAACGCGACACCGGCGCGCGCGACG
Source organism: Gemmatimonadaceae bacterium (assembly GCA_035935375.1). Lineage (GTDB taxonomy): Bacteria > Gemmatimonadota > Gemmatimonadetes > Gemmatimonadales > Gemmatimonadaceae > JADGGM01. The sequence continues at coordinate 995 of DASYXE010000309.1, forward strand.
TACGGCGCGTCGTACTGCAATCCGAGATTCGCCACGACCTCGGCGCCGGCGGAGGCGATGGGCTTCCCATCGAAGGTCGAGCCTCCGGTATTCCACGTGGCGCCGGCGTCGGTGAAGAGGTTGATCGACGTCCGATCGAGGAACGCGGGCCAGAAGTCGAGTCCGCGGTGCGGCGCGAGGAACGGGACGCGATACTCGAGCGAGCCGGCGAGCACGCGGTCGCCCGAGCGAATGCCGGACGGAAATCCGCGCACGGAGAACGTGTGGCGCGAGCCTAACGTAAAGCCGGGGAACACCGACACCGGCGTGCCGTTGGAGCCGCCGATGTCGTACACGCCGGGATCGGCGCCCGAGGCGATGCCGGCGGAAAGACGCGCGGCGATCACTTGGTGCGCGAAGCCGGCGACGTCCACGGATTTGTAGGCGTCGAACACAGCGCTCACGCTCTTCGACTGGATCGGCCCTGTGCCCTCGAGCCATTTGAGCTGGCCGGTCGCGGCGAACGCGATGCCATCCTCGAACGAGATCGCACGCTCCGGGTACTGCGTGTTGGCCCATCCAATGGATGACACGATGGACCAGTAGCGCGGGTCGGATTGGAAGAACGGATCGAGCCGGGTGATGAGCGGCGCGGGATCGGTAATGTAGTGCCGCTGCTCGAGCTCGCCGTTGAGCGTGAGGAACGCGTTGCTGCGGACGCGGGGACGCAACAGCGTGATGCCTAACGTATAGGTCTGGGCCCGGCGAATGAGCCGGCCGGCGACGGTCTGGTTGGTGTCGATCAAAATCTGCTCGTCGTAGTCCTGGTTGCCCTCGGCGTTCAAGATGGGTAGGCCGAGTCCGGAGTACGAGTAGCGGACGTCCCAGGTGTGTTCCTGGCCGCGCGGGTCGACCAGGAACTGGGCGAAGTACGAGTGGCGCCCCACGACGTCGTTGCCGGCGGTGAATGCGCCTAACGAGTAATTGCCGTGCGCCGTCTGGCCGGCCAACGGGAGCCAGAAGCGCGGCAGCACCGAGTGCCAGGCCGAGTACGGGTGGGCGGGCGCCGAGTCGGCGGCGGGGGCCGGCATGGAATCGGGATCGAACACCGGGTCGAGCGGCGTCGGCTTGGCGCCGGCGGTGTCGAACGGCATCACGCCGATGTACCAGCCGTCGTCGGCGTAGCGCGCGGCGGCGATCTCCTTGCCGTCAGGCGAAACCGACGGGTAGTAGACGCCGATCGGCGAGTGGGTGAAGCGGCGCGGGACCGTGTCGCCGGCCAAGTCGG
>DASYXE010000310.1:0-5924 GCA_035935375.1 Gemmatimonadaceae bacterium
TCGCGGTAACATGTCCGCGGGATCGATGTCGACGCCGGGAACCGAGTCCTCCGTGCCCACCACTTTCGGCATGTGATCCCAGAGGCGTTGGACCGTCCCGTTAGGCTTTCCTGCCGTGAGTAACACGGCCACGCCGACGACCCGCCCAGCGCTCGACTCGTGCATCAGGTGGAGCACCATGTCGTACCGCTTTCCGTTCACCAGCTCCTCGGCGGGCCGGTGGAAGTGGAATTGCGTTAGGCGGTAGCGGTCGGCGCCGACGACGAGGAAATTGTCGGTGCGCGGCGCGTGATAGTTCACGCGTATCGTCTTGCCGTTGTCGGTCAGGCCCTCGAGCGGGCCGCTCCGGTATTCGAACTGGAGCGCGGGAAGGTCGGCCTTGGTCGTGGCCCGAATGTCGATCGGCGACTGCTCGCGGCCGTTGCATGCCGCGTACGCCGGATCGAGGGCCGCCCAGTGCGCTGGGCCACGAGGCCCTTCGTAGTCCCACGGCGTCTTCCACTGGGCGCGTGCGCCGCGCGGAGCAGCGGAGACCGCCAGCACGAACAGTATGGAGGCCAGACAATTCCACCTCATTGCGCACCTCCGGACGTGGCCGTTTAGACCGAGACGATGATATCATCGAATGTATTGTACGTCCGGCGGCAACACTTCGTCGGCGATCAAAGCATAGATGTCGAACAACCCAGCGCGGGATGGTTGCGTGATACTTCTCGATCAAGCCGGGGCGGGACGCGAGCGCGCCGCCGTCATGCCGTCGGACCTCTGGCACGCGCTGATGTTCGCCACGTTAGGCGACCTCCTGCAGCGTGATCTGGCCGAGCTCGGCGTCGCGTACGAGCCGGAGGCCGGCCAGTGCGACGTGTACCGGGGCCCGTGGGTGCTCTACCGCGATGCGGTGGCCCTGTTCTGGCGCCCGTATCTCTTCGGCACGGTCTCGCGCGACTCGGCGCTTGCGAACATCGTCGTGGCGGTAAGCGCCGCCAAGCCGGCGTCGTAGCCAGGCGGCGCCGCGCGCGCCACCGCGGCGTCTTTACGGCCCTTCGCGCATCGATGGCGTGAACGTGACGCCGACCAGCAGTCCCTCCGGCGTGATGAACCGGCTTACCGTTTGTCCCCACGGCTCTTTCTGGTTCTTGATGAGCATCCGGTATCCGCGCGCCTCGAGCTCCGCGGTCGCCGCCCGGACGTCATCGACGTCGAATTCCAGCCAGGCCTGGGGAGCCGGAATGTCCGCGGGCCAGGCGTCGGTTCCGAAGCACGAGCGCGCGGCTTCGGCTAACGGCCAGAGCGCGAACGTGTTCGCGCCCTTCACCGATTCCGTGTGGAGGTAGCCTCCCTGCTCTTCCTTGAACGCGATGCCGAGCGCGTCGCGGTAGAGTTGTGTGCTCGCGCCCACGTCGCGCACGATCGGGCCAAACCCGAGAATGAAGAGAACTTTCATGCGACTCGTTGTACTGCGAATCGCGCGCCGCCTCGCGACTCGAGCGCGGAGCGCATGTGTAACGTGACGATTGGCCTGAGCGAGCTCACCTGACGTGGGCCGCGCGTCGGAATGGCGTCCACGATGCGACGAGCTGGCGGGCGCGTTTGCCGGTCGAGCTGAGCTCGCTCGCCGGCGGCTGGCGCCTAACGGGGCGCAGCGAGTAGTCCATAGACGTCGACCTCCCCCTTGGCTCCGACGTACACTCGTCCCGCGGCAACCGTGGGTATGGCAAATCGAACGGCGGTGCCGGCACGATCCCGCGCGGCGTTCATCTCGCTCGAGTACAGCTCGTGCGCGACGTTCGTAGCGTCGAATGCGTGGAGCACCGCGCGGCGGTCCGCGCCGTTCCACGTCTTCGTTTCGACGACCCACATGATGCCGTCGGCCGCGCCGTTCGCCGAGATCGTCGGCGTCGCGCCGGGATCGGTGAAGACGTGAGTACCTTTCGCTGCCGGGGCGGCGCCGAGTTGGCCGTTAGTCAACGCGAACGCCTTGACGACGTCATCACTCCACACGGAATAGACTTGGCCGTTCCAGTAGGCCGATGCGCCCATCACCATTCCCGGCGCCGTCATGGTCTCGACCGCGGCGCGATCACTCGACGGATCGAAGCGACCGAGGTTGTCGCGGTCGAGCAGATAGACGCCCGCTCCTTTGCCACCGAGAACGAGCAGGTGCCGATGCGCCCCACGCTGGTCGGGTAGGAGCAGCGGCGCGCCGGACCCGAGGTCGCCGTCTTGCTCCTCGAGCAGCTTCTGGTTTGACGGCGCAAAGAAATCGCTCACGACGAAACCGGTGGCGCCGAGCGTGAGCTCGAGGACGGCGTCGCCGTAGTCGCGTCCGTTGGGCGTCGCGGCGTCGAACGTCCCGTTTCCGGTGGCGGCGTAGATACGGCCGTGTTCGTCGGCCGCGAGGCCGGCGTCGCCTTGCCATACGCCGCCGTCACTGCCATCCGGCGTCGTGTTGAATGCGGCGACCTGCGCGAGCGTGTGCGCATCGTATGCCATGATCCATCCATGAAACGGTCCGACGTCGCACGACGATGCCCAACTGGCGATGACGTGGCCGTCCACGAGCAACAGCGCGGCGCGCGGGTTCTCACGCAGCGGATCGAAGGTCACCATGCCACCGCTGCTGCCGGCTCCAGCTCCACGCACCGACGCGTGGATCTCGACAGGCGAATGGCGCGGTTTCCCCGTTGCAACATCGAGTGCGTGAAGGCGCTGGACATAGCGCCCCGATTCTTTCGTGCGCGCGAGCACATAGATCGTCCCCGTTGTCGTGTCGATCACGGGCGTCGCCGTGATCCCGACCTCCGGGCGGATGAACGGGCACAGGACGTCGCGCGACGGAACGGCCGATGCTCCGGGCGCGACGTGGGAGAGGTTGACGTGCCAGAGCGGCTCGCCGGGCGAGGCGGCGTCGAATGCATAGACCGAGTTGTGCTCGGTCGCGACGAAGATCACACTGCGTATGCCCTTCGACGCAATCGCCACGTGAGGCAGGTGGAGGACCTGCGCATACACGTCGCCATCGACCGTGATGACGTTGGTCTTGCCGAACGTCGCCACGCCCACCGTGCGCGGCGTCAGGGCCTTCTCCGTTAGGAGCGCGCCCGTTCGGGCGTTGTCGTACTGCGCCGTGGTGACTTGGGCGACGGCGGTCACGGGCCGACCCAGCGACACGCACGCGACGACACAGGCGATGGAACGTGCTCCCGTCATGCGGCCCTCTTTCGAGTTGATGTCACCACGACAAACGCGACAGCCCTGATCGACAGTTTGCGCATCGAGGCGAGCGTGCCGATCGCCCGGTCGGCGCTTCGCGACATGGATCAGCAACTTCAAGAAATCGTCGCATCGGGATAGTCTCCAATCAATGACGTAACCGTTGCGGAGACCCTGAATAACCCGGGATGAGGCTTTGTCATATGGCGAAGATCGTATACGGATTGCAGCAGTCCTTGGACGGTTATGTCGACCACATGGTACTGGGACCACCTGGCCCCTTGCTCTCTCGTCATTTTAACGAGCTGGTGCGTGGCCTGAGCGGCAGTCTGTACGGTCGCCGCATGTACGAGATCATGCGCTATTGGGACGACGACCAGTCTGACTGGGACGCGCAGGACCGCGAGTTCGCGGCCGCGTGGCGGAGCAAGCCCAAGTGGGTCGTGTCGCGGTCGCTCGAGTCGGTCGGGCCTAACGCGACCCTCATCGGGGACAACGTCGAAGCGGAGATTCGCGAGTTGAAATCCCGGCTCGACGGGGAGATTGACGTTGGCGGGCCGCACCTGGCGCGAAGCCTGACCGACTGGGGGCTGATCGATGAGTATCGACTCTATTTCCGGCCCGTCGTGGTTGGCGGCGGCACCCCATTCTTCGCCGGCCCGCGGCCGCCGCTTCGGCTTGTGGCTGACGATTTGATCGGCGAGGACGCCGTTCGGTTGACCTACGTTCCTGCGTCAGCGTGAATCGCGTCAGGCCCTTTGCGGTCGTGTCGGCGTGCCCCTCGGCGCTGAGCCGACGTCGCCTGCTGCGCGGTACGGCGGTACCCAGCGCATGCACTGCGAGGGAGACGTCAGGGCGGCGGCGACGTTGCCGTCCACTCGGCGATGCGCCAGCTGCCGCGGGTGCGTCGGAGCACGACCGATCCAGTTTCGGGAAATGTCCTCGTCGATCCACCCGCTCGCACCGATTCGTTCCGGTCATACACGAGGTACGCGACGTCACCGGCCTGGTGCGTTTCGATGTTGCTGAGCGTGACGCGCGGATCCCTGATGCCTAACGATTTGATCATCGACACGAACGCAGCCGGGCCCATCCGCGTGCCATCGGACACGAATCGAAAGTCGTCGGTGAGCAATGGACGCAACGAGTCCAGTTCATTGCGCTCGACGTGGTGAAACCAGACGCGCAGCACCCCCTCGGGTGTCGGCGCCTGCGCGTGCACCGAGGGCACGGCCGCCGCGAGAAGAATCAGCGCGATCGCGTTTCCATGGCGGCTCATGATCCAAAGAGATCCATAGCTGGGGTTCTGTCAGATGTGCGAGCCGGATTTCTACCGCGCCACGACGCCGAATAGACACATCGAGCCGAATCTTCAGGGAATCGTCGCATCGGGATGGTCTCCAATCAATGGCCACTACGCCCGGACGCGTTGCCGGTGCTTCGTTTGGCGCCTACTTTCGGCTATTGGTGCCGCCTCACCCTGTTCTCGAGAATTTCGAGATGCGGTGTTGTCGCGTAGCGAGGCTTGTATTCGGACTGCCGCAGTCGTTGGACAGCTATCGAGAAGTCGGTGCAGTGCGACGGTTCGCGATATCCTTCACCAGGATCGGGCGGTGTCCATGGAACGGATGACATCGGCTGGCAGGTCGACGCTAGCGTCAGGACCGGCCAGGCGCTGCCTAACGGTGGCCGCGGTAGCGCTTGCGGTGGCTCCTGCCGGCGCGCTCGCCCAAGCTGGCGATTCGAGTGCCACGTTATCAGCCGTCAGCTGTCGGACGACGGTGCAACTCGCGGGCGGCGATTCGTCCGTCGTCGCCGGCCGGCGCACCGATGACGGCCTGATGGTGCCCGGGTTCGTCGGCGAAGGCCGCGACACGATATGGTTTCTCTTCGACACCGGTGCCGGGCGCACCGTGCTGGAACGCTCGGTCGCCGCGCAACTCGGTTTGCATGCGACGTCGCACGGAACCATCCGCGGCGTGGGAACGGGCACGACGCCCGTCGACATCGTTCCCGATGTCACCGTTAGGCTGGGCGGGGCGACGGTCGAGCACGTGAACCTTCGACTCGCCTCGATGGGCGCAGAGACCGGTCCTGGCCCGCACATGGGCGGCATCATCGGGTACGATCTGCTCTGTCGCTCGGTGGTGACGGCCGATTTCGCGCGACAGCAGCTCACGATCATGGCGCCGAGCACGTACGCGCCGGGCAACGACGAAGACGTGCTGCCGCTCCAGGTGCGCGATGGGTGGAGCTACGTGCGCGCGACCATCAAGGTGCCCGGTCAGCCGGCCGTGGACGATGACTTTCTCATCGATACGGGGTCGCTGGATTTCGCGAACCATCCCATCATCCGGGAATCGACCGGCCCGCTGCGTCACACGCGTACCGGCGCCGGCGGCTTTGGCCAATCGCAGGAGGGCGTGATCGGCCAGACCGAATGGTTTCGGCTGGGACGCACGACCATCCCGCACACGCAGTCTGTGTGCTGCGCGGCCACGCCGGAGGTGAGCCGGCAGATCGGCTTAGGCATTCTCGAGCACTTTCGTATGACGGTGGACTATCCGCACGATCGGCTGGTGCTCGCGCCGCGAGCAGAGTGACGTAATGCGGGATTTGACTGGACTGTCGCGAGCCGCAGGCGAAGCGACGACGGAAAAAAGACCGCTGGCACGACAAAGCCCCCGGCCTAAACGGCCGGGGGCGAGGCG
>DASYXE010000311.1:0-2013 GCA_035935375.1 Gemmatimonadaceae bacterium
CGACGACGCCGCCGGCCGACTGCTCTATACCGAGCGCGTTCCGCGCCGAGCGAGCGAGCACCACGCGGCGCGGCTCCTCTCGCTAGCCGATAATCGCCCCGCGTCCGCGCGCAATGGCGCGGCGATAGCCCCGCACCTCTACCCGGGCGACGACGACCGGCGCGCCGTGGATGCGCTGATGGCAGAGCAACCCTCAGATCGCGCGATCGTTGCCCTCGCCCCAGGCAGCGTCTGGGGCACCAAGCGCTGGCCGTACTATCGCGAGATCACCGAGCGACTCGCGCCCCGCTTCCGCATCGCGATCATCGGTGGCCCCGACGACGCCGTCCTCGCGCGCGCGATCTCCGATGTCGCCGGCGCCGACGCAATCAACGCGACCGGCCGACTCGGCGTGCTCGCCTCGGCCGAGCTCATTCGGCGCGCCACGATTCTCGTCACCAACGACTCGCTTCCGCAGCACCTCGCGTCGGCCGTGGGGACGCCTACTATTACCATCTTTGGTCCCACGGTCCCCTCGTTCGGATTCGGCCCGCTTGCGCCGCACTCCATGACACTGGGTGTCGAGACGCTCCCATGCCGCCCTTGCCACCATCACGGTCCGCGCGTCTGTCCGCTCGGCCACTGGCGATGTATGAACGACCTCGGCGTCGACCGCGTGGACGCCGCTGTCGGCGTGATTACGGCACAGGTGATAGGCTAGTCGAGCGCGTCTGAAGTTGGATTGCAGGGAAAAGGGAAGCGCGAGCGCCAACGAGCGCTTCTCCATTCCCTGTTGTCTCCGTCATTACTTTTCGCGAGATCTGCGGCCATTCCTCTGCGCGCACCGACATGACCAAAGCCCGAACCCGCTACATCCTCGGCGTCGATCTGGGCGGCACCAACATCGTCGTCGGCGCGATGCCCGAAGACGGAAGCCGCGAGCTCGCCATCCGCTCCGAGCCCACACACGCCGAGCGCGGCTCGGAAGCCGTGGTGGACCGCATCGTGTCGATGATCGCACAGGTGATCTCCGACGTGATCGCCACGCACGGCGCCCAACCGCATGACTTCCTCGGTGTCGGCGTCGGCGCGCCGGGCCCGTTGGACCGCGAGCGCGGCGTCGTGGTCGTCGCGCCTAACTTGGGGTGGCGCGATTTCCCGCTGCGCGATGCGATCTCCGACCGCATCCGCCTTCCGGCCACGCTCGACAACGACGCCAACTGTGCGACGCTCGGCGAATGGTGGCGCGGCGCCGCGCAGGGCGCACGCAACGTGGTCGGCATCACCATCGGCACCGGCATCGGCGGCGGCATCGTGATCGGCGGCCAGCTCTATCACGGATCATCGGACGTCGCCGGCGAAATCGGCCACACGACCATCGACTCGACCGGTCGCTATTGCCGGTGCGGCAACTACGGATGTCTCGAGGCGTATGCGTCCGGCCCCGCGATCGCACTGCGCGCGCGCGAAGCGCTGGAGCGCGACGAAGTGTCCGCGCTGCACAAAATGGTGAAAGGCGATCTCGATCTCCTCACCGCGGCCACCGTCTATGAAGCCGCGCACCGTGGCGACGCGCTCGCGCTCGAGGTCGTGCGCGACACCGCGCGCTTTCTGGGCACGGGCATCGCGAACCTGCTCAACACCGTGAATCCCGATGTGGTCGTGATCACCGGCGGCGTCACCCGCGCCGGCGACCGCCTGTTCGAGCCGCTCCGCGCCGAAGTGAAACGTCGCGCATTCCGACCCGCCGTCGCCGCATGCCGCATCGTGCCCGGCAAGCTCGAAGGCACCGCCGGTGTCGTCGGCGCGGTGGCCACCTTCAAGCAGCAGAAGTTAGGCGGGACATGACGTACAAGGGGAAGCGGCGGCTGTCGCCGCCTGAGGGAAGCGTGCTAACGCACTGGGGGAAACGCCGCCTTGCAGCGGCTGTGGGAAGAGGGCGCCCGCAGCGATATGAGTAAGGATGGGTTCCCTCTTCCCTCAGGCGGCGACAGCGGCCGCTTCCCCCAGGGCTCCGCACGCTTCCCTCAGGCG
>DASYXE010000312.1:0-5998 GCA_035935375.1 Gemmatimonadaceae bacterium
AGCCGTCAGACGCGGAACGCGGCTCCCGGTGGCTCGCTCGATGAGGCGGGCACAACGGTGCGCGAGGCGTCGCACGCGCCATCCGTTGGCCATGACGCGCGGCACCACGCGCACGCCGACCACCTGCGTGTCGAGTCCCGCGATCGCGAAGCCGAGGGCGAGGCCGCCGGCCGTTCCGCCGGTGCCTAACGGAAGCACGACGTGCGCCGGCGGGGGCAGCTCGCCGCGCGCCGCCTGGGCCGCGAGCTCGAGCCCGGCATTCACCGCACCCAACATGCCGACCGGCGACGCGCCGCCGGGCGGAACCCACCGCGTCGTCGCCGCTGGACGGGTGCGGCGCGCCGCGAGCCAGCCCCGCACAACCGCGCGAACCGGTCCGCGCGCACGCTGCACCTCGTCCGCCATCTCGCGCGCGCGCCGCTCGACGCGGCGCGCGGTCTCGTTCATGTCGTGCGGCCAGCGCACGGCGCGCACACGTGCGCCAAGGCGCTGCGCCAGTACCACCGTGGCCAGTACATGGGTCGATCCCTCGCCGCCCAACGCCAGCACGGTGTCGCCGGCGTTCACGCCCGCGAGCAAAAACTCCAGTGCACGCAGCTTGTTGCCGCCGGCGCACGCCGCCGCCGCGCCCGAGAGCCCTCTCGCGTTCTGGTCGTCGCGCTTCACCCACAACGGGCCGCCTGCGGCCGCGAGCACGACGCGTTCGACCGGCGTTGGAAACGTGCCGAACGACACGCGGCCGAATCGCGCCAGCGACGGAAATCGCACGAGCAGCTCGGGCGCGACGTGGGCATCGTGAATCCGCGACGCGTCGTCCGCGCATGGCGCACCGCCGGTGCCATGGGTATCGTTGCGTCGGGAGGAATCCAGCATGAAATATCCGGTGGACTATGTGCGCTACGCCGCGCGCGAGGTACGGAAAGTCGAAACCCGCATGCGCGTCGGCGAGGACGCGCCGCTCTCGAAAGACGAGATGGCCGACCTGCTCAAGACCATCTGGAAAGCGTTGGACGAAGTCGGCGATGCCATCGAGGGGCTGCAGCGGTCGCGGGACTACTGATCGCGGGCGTCCCGCGCCCCGCGGCGCACCGTTCGCCTAACCGCTCGCCTCGAGCTGGGCTTCGGTCAAGGGCCCCTCGCGCTCGACGTACAGGATACGCAGCGGCACCATGATCGCGGCCAAGAGCGGCACCGCCACCATCAGCCCCAGAAATCCGAACAGCATCGCCATCACCGCCTGCGCCAGAATCGTGAGCACCGGCGGGAGATCGATGCCCCCCTTCATGAGCATCGGGATGAGGATCTGCCCTTCGGTTTGCTGAATCGCGATGTACGCGATCGTCACCGACAGCGCCTTTTCCGGCGAATCGAGGAAGCCCATGGCGATCGCCGGGATCGCGCTCAGCACCGGACCGATCGTCGGCACGAACTCGAGCAGCCCGGCCAGCAAGCCTAACGCAAACGGCGCTTTGACCCGCAGAATCAGCAGCACGGTGGTGCTCACGACGCCGATCACCACCATCGCGATGAGCTGCGTCACGAGCCACTTGCGGAGCTTGATCGCCATCTGGCTCAAGATGCGCGCCGCCACGCCCCGCGATTCGGGCGGCACCATCACGAGGAATCCGCGCCGGTACAACCCCGGGTCCACGGCGACGTAGATGGCGAGGAACAGCATCACCACCAGTCCGGCGAGCGCGGCCAACGTCGACGTGAGGAACGGGAAGAGATACCGCGTCGCGCTCTGCAGCTGCCGGCCGATGCCCTCGACTAACGGACTCGGAGCGCCGGCGCCCACGGTGTCCCGGCGCGCCGCCTCCGCCGCGCCGCGTCCCACCGGTGCCAACGGACCGCCTAACTGACCCTGCGCCGCCGCCGCCGTCCCCGTGTCCGCCGGAGCGCCCGCGCCCATCACCGCCCGCATCAACCCGCCGCGCTGCTGCAGCCAGCGCTCCACGCGCGCCTGCGCCTCCGGCAGGCGCGACTTGAGCACGCCTAACTGGTCGCTCACCGTGGGCGCGATCACCGCGCCGGCGCCGTACAGCAACGCCAGAAACGCGACCACGATCGTCGCCGCCCCGATCGCGCGCGGCACGCGCCACCGCGCCAACCGGTCGACGCCGGCCGCGATCGCGAGCCCGAACAACACGCCAAGAAACGCCACGAGCACCAGCGCGCTCGCAAACCACAACAACCGCAGCACGAAGTACAACCCGAACACGATCGCCGCCACGCGCAGCACATCCCGCGATCGCCAGGCATTCCCGCGCGGCGGGAATCTCCGTGATACCGCGTCGGACATGGATACCGTCGCAGAAAGAGGTGTCGACTCCGCTCCGAGTGGACTCCAAAGTAGCAGTCCGCTTCCTTTCGCGCGTCCCGGGCGAGAGAATTCACGAACACCTGGCGCCCACCTCGCTCCCCGAGGCCGCCACTTGGGGCCAGCCACACGAGGTACGCTTCGAGTGCCGTCGCATCCTTCCCCTCCGTCCCAGCCTCGACCGGCCGCGCGAGGCAGCTCGCCCGCCACACTCTACATCGACGACGCGGCCGTGGCCGACCGCTTTCTGGCGTCGCTCGGCACGCCGGACCGGTTGGCCGTCGACACGGAAGGCGCCAGCTTCCACCGGTTCGTCGACCGAATCTATCTCCTCCAGATCAGCACGGCGTCGGCGAATGCCATTCTCGACCCGCTCACCATTGGCAAACCGCGCCGCTTGGGCGAGCTGTTGGAGAGCACACACTCGGAAACCGTGTTTCATGACGCGGACTACGACCTGCGCCTGGTCTTTCAGGACTACGGCTGGCACGCGCGCCACCTCTTCGACACTCGCATAGCCGCCCAGCTCCTCGGCATCCGCGCGTTTGGCCTGGCCGCGCTGCTCGAGCACTACCTCGGCGTGAAGCTCGAAAAAAAACACCAGCGCGCCGACTGGTCGATGCGCCCCCTGCCGCAAGACATGCTCGACTACGCCACGCAGGACACGATGTACCTGCTGCCGCTCAGGGATAAGTTGGCCGACGAATTGGAGCGCGCCGGACGCTGGGAGTGGGCGCGCGAGGAGTTCGAGCGACTCGAGGGTACGCGCTGGGACCACGACAGCTCTGTCGACGCGTACCAGCGCATCAAGGGAGCGCGCGATCTGACGCGCCGCGAGTTGGCGATTCTGCGTGAGCTCGTCGCCTGGCGCGACGGCGTTGCACGAGACATGGACCGCGCGACATTCCGCGTGGCCGGCAACGAAACGCTGCTCGAGCTTGCGCGCGTCGCGCCGCTCACCGTGGACGCACTGCGCGAGATCCGTGGCATGCCGCGCGGCGTGATCGAGCGCCGCGGCGCGAGCGTCCTCGACGCCATCGCCCGCGGCATCGCCGTGCCGGATGACCAGCTGCCGCGATTCCCGCGTGCCGCGCGGTGGGACCGCGATCCCGACTTCGAGACGCGGGTCAACCGCCTCCGCGGCGTCCGCGAGACGGTGGCTCAACGACTCGACCTCGATCCCGGCTTCCTGATCTCGCGCGAGCGCCTGGAGACGATCGCGCGCCAGCGTCCGACGTCGTTGGACGAGCTCGCGCAGGCGGAGGACCTCCGCCGCTGGCAGGTCGATGTGATGGGGAAGGACTTGCTCGGCGCCCTCGCGACGGGGTGACCGCCTAACGGTTAGGCGACGGCGTCAGAAGCCCAGGTAGGCTTTGATCCGCGGCTCCATCCGGTCGGGACTCCACATCGGCTCCCACACCAGATTCACGACGACGTCCTCGACGCCCGGCAGCGCGCGCACCTGCTCTTCGGCCGTCGTCAGGATTTCGGGGCCGGACGGACATCCCGGCGAGGTGAGGGTGACGGCCACGGTCACCGTGCCGCCATCGACCGTGACGCCGTACACGAGACCGAGATCGACAATGTTGAGGTTGAGCTCGGGGTCCTTCACCCGCCGGAGCGCCGCCTTGACCACGTCCTCGGTCAACGGCGCCGCGGATCCCGGCGCGGGGGCGGCGGGGGCCTCGGGACTAACTGTCGATTCGGGTTGGCGCGCGTCGTCGCTCATGCGGGGCTCCGGCAGACATCATCTGCAACTTCACCGGCGCGCCTGGGACGGGCAAGGCTACTTCTTGTGCGTCGTGTGGCTCGTCTTGGTCGTGACGACGGTCTTCTTGCCGTGCGGCGTCGCCGCCTGGCGCTTGGCGACGCGCAGCGTCGACTTGGTTCCATGGTGACGCACGCGACGATGGTGGCGACGCTCCACATGGTTCCATCCGCTCGCCTTGTCGGCGCGGAACGACACGGGCATCGCGATCAATTGGTCGGGATCGTCCGTCACGGCGACGGACGCCGCGTCGGAGAGGTCGGCGCGAATGTCGGCGATCACCTTCTCGGGCCGGCGCGCGCGGGGCTCGTGCACGCGGTTGGTGAGCAGAATGACGAACATGTCGCGATCGGGATCGATCCACAGCGACGTCCCCGTGTACCCGACGTGCCCGAACGCCTCATCGCTCAGGAAGCGGCCCGAGCCCCACTGGCCATCGGCCATCGCCCAACCGAGCGCGCGGCTGCCGGCGGCCCGGTGCGTGAACAGCTTGACCGTGGAGTCGCTGACGATGCGTGTGCCATTGAACTCGCCGCCGTTCAGAATCATCTGCGCGAAGATCGACAGGTCGGCCGCGGTGCTGAACAGCCCCGCGTGGCCGGCCACGCCGCCTAACGCATAGGCGTTCTCGTCATGCACTTCGCCCTTGAGGGGGTAGCCGCGGGGCGGCGTGTCCTCGGTGGGCGCCGCGCGGTACTTCACCGAGTCGGCCGGGCGGTAGAACGTGTTCGTCATGCCTAACGGATTGAACACCCACATCGACAGGTATTCGTCCAGCGGCTGGCCGCTCAGCTTCTCGACCAGGAACCCGAGCGTCATCGCGCCGAGGTCCGAGTAGACGTATTGGGTTCCCGGCTTGTACTCGAGCGGCGTACTCAACACGATTTGTCGCGCCTCATCGGGCGACGACGCCATGCGCCACAACTCGCGGTCGGCCGGAAGGCCGGACCGGTGCTCGAGCAACTGGCGAATCGTGACGCTGTCCTTGTCGCCGCCCGTGAATTCCGGCAAATACTTGACGACCGGGTCGTCGAGCTTGAATCGACCCTGATCGTAGAGAATCATGATGGCGGTGGTGGTGCCGACGACCTTCGTGAGCGAGGCGAGATCGTACAGCGTCTCAGTGGGCGAGACATGCGGGCTGGAGGATTTCCAATCGGTGCGGCCGAAGCCTTTCTCCCAAACCACAGCGCCCTTGCGCCCCACCACGACGGCCGCGCCCGGGAATCCGCCGGCGCGAATCCCTCGCTGCACGACGCGGTCAATGACGCGGAGCCGCGCTGCCGACATGCCAACGGAAGCCGGTGCTTTGACCGGTAGTCCTCCGTCTCCTCCGGCTATGGCGAGAGCAGCGAGCAGCGCAAGAACCACGGTGGACTTCTCCTCCAAAACGACCGATCGAGCCCCGACTCGAGCCGCGACACATGCACGGCTCGGAGCTTGGGGTAGTACCCCGGGGCTCAGAAAAGGCGACGGCCTTCACTTGTCGCAAGAACGAGCGCAGCAGCAGCGAACGGTGGTGCGAACCGGAAAACTGGCGGGCTTCGATCCGGCGAGACGACCACACGACTTGAGGTCGGGCGAGCTATCCTACTTCAATATGTGGGGTTGCATCCAATTGGCAAGACGAAATACACGTCGGTCCGTCACCGCGGCTGACATCGACGAACTCAGGCGTAATGGTGGTGTGGCCGCGTCGGCTTGCAGCGGGACCGCGTCATCGATCGGTCTGTTCGACCGGATTCGTCTCTGTGATCGACAGTGGTCGACAAAGCTTTGGCAACCGAACTTCACGCAACGGTGACCAATCAAGCAACCGGGATGGAAACGGATCACGCTCTCATTCGGCGCGCCATCGACGGCGATGAGCGAGCACTGCGGCAGTTGTGGTCGCAGTACTCGCCGCACAT
>DASYXE010000313.1:0-1778 GCA_035935375.1 Gemmatimonadaceae bacterium
GGTACGACCCGTAGACCACCATGAACGTACCGCCTAACGACAGCGCAAAAATCGCGTGGCCGATGGCCGCCGCCATCACGTTGCCGGTGAGGTCGGAAAAGCGGAACTCGAGCAGATACCAGCGCACGCCGTCCATCGCGCCGGGCAGCGTGAGCGAGCGCACCATCACCACGAGCGTCACGATGGTCATCGCCGGCAGCACGATGATGCTCACCAGCTCGATGCCTTTGCGCACGCCCCGGATCAGGATCACCGCGCACGCGAGGATCACGACGGCCGTACAGATGAGCTGGAGCACGAACGACCGCCCGACGAACCCGTGCTGCGGCGGGAGGATGGCCGACGCGTCGAACGGGACGTGCGCCGCCGCCGCCAGTTGTCCGATGGCGTAGTAGAGCACCCACCCGATCACCGCCGAGTAGTAGCCGGTGGCCGCGGTGACGACGAAGAACAGGAACCACCCGACGTACCGGCCTAACGGAAGGCCGCCGCGCTCGAAGGCGCCCACCGGCCCGCGGCGCGTGTGACGGCCGAGCGCAAATTCGGTCATGAGCGCGGGCACGCCGATGATGATCGACACCAGCGTGTAGAAGAGCACGAACGCGGCGCCGCCGAACTTCCCCACCATGTAGGGGAACCGCCAGACGTGTCCGAGCCCGATGGACACGCCGACGATCGTCATGAGACCTCCGAACCGGGAGGCGAACGTCTCGCGCGCCGGGGCGTCGGTCACCGGGCCTGGACGAGCTCGGCGAGCAGGTCGAGGGCGCGATCGATGTCGTCGACCGTCGTGAAGAAGTGCGGTGCCAGCCGGAGCACGTCGCCGCGCGCCGTGGGCAGCACGCCCCGCGCGCGCATGGCCTCCTCGATGGCGGGCGGGTCGCGCACCACGAATGCCGTGGTCGCCGTCTTGTGCGCCATGTCATCGGTCCCTTGTATCGTCAGGCCACGCTCGCGGCCGCCGTCGATCAGGCGCCGGCCCAAGGCTTCGTGCCAGGCGCGGATGTTGGCCGGGCCGATCGCGTTGATCAGCTCCATGCCCGCGCGCGCCACGTACGCGCTGATCACCGGCGGCGTCCCGGTGTCGAACCGGCTCGCCGTGGGCGACCAGTCGAGCGTGCGCGCCGTCGATGTGAACGGATCCGCCCGGCCGAACCAGCCCGTCACCGTCGGATGCAGCGACCCGACGACCTCCGGCCGCACGTACAGGAACGCGATGCCGGGCATGCCCATCAGGAACTTGAGATTGCCCGACGTCAGAAAGTCTACGCCTAACGCACGAACGTCCACCGGCACGACGCCGAGCGTTTGGTAGGCGTCCACGAACGAAAGGGCGCCGGCGTCGCGCGCGCGTGCGGCGATGCGGCGGCCGTCCTGGATGAACCCGTTGGCATAGTAGCCGTGGCACGCCGACACGAGCGCCGTTCGGTCGTCGATGAGCGTATCGTACGCGGCCGGGTCGATGGTTCCGTCGCACACCGGCGCAAACGACACACGTCCGCCGCGCGGACCTTGCGCGAGCCACACGTGGGCGACGGTCGGGAACTCGGCTTCGCTCACCAGGAGCCCGTTGCGACGGCCCGAGAGGTCGAGCGCGCTCGCGACGGCACTCGCGGCTTCCGACACCGAGCTGAATACCGCGATGTCCGACGGCATCGCCCCGATGAGCGTGGCGAACTCGGCTTTGGCGAGGGCGACCTCAGTGAGCCACGCGTCCCAGTCCATCCCGCTGTCGTTCCACGAGTCCAGATAGCGCTCGGCTGCCGCGCGCGTCGCGT
>DASYXE010000314.1:0-15736 GCA_035935375.1 Gemmatimonadaceae bacterium
TCTCCAGTCTGGGCGGCGTCGTCGGCGCGCGAGCCGTCGGACTCTCGACGAGCCGCCCGCTCGACCCCGGCGCGCCCTACGAATCCGGCCCCATCGAGGTGGACGGCTACCAGCACGCGCCGGACGAAACGCCGACCGCGCGGTCCACGAGCATCACGCCCGGGTACTTCGCTGCGTTAGGCATCCCGGTTGTCCGCGGACGCGACTTCCGGCTCACCGACGGCGATACGACACTGCCGGTGTCGATCGTGAGCGAAACCATGGCGGCGACCTACTGGCCGGGCGCCGATCCCGTGGGCAAGCGCCTGCGCGCGGGCGCACGATGGACGCAGGTCGTGGGCGTGGTGCGCGACGTACGGTTCGAGTCGCTCCTCGAGTCCCCGACGCCGCTCTTCTACCTGCCGCTCCGCCAGAACTTCGCGCAGGCGTTCAGCGTCTTCATCAATTCGTCGAGGCCGTTGGCCGAGGTCGGTCCGCAGATCAGTCGTGCGATCCGCTCGCTGGACCCGAGCCTTGCTGCGTACAACGTCCTGCCGATGCGAGACGTGATGCAGCGGTCCACGTCGCCGCAACGGATCGCGGTCACGCTCATCGGCATCTGCGGAGCGCTCGCCGTCCTGCTGGCCGCCGTAGGCCTCTACGGCGTCATGTCGTATGTCGTGTCACAGAGCACCCGCGAGCTGGGCCTGCGCATGGCGTTGGGCGCGGTGCCGGCCGCGGTGCTGCGGCTCGTGGTCGGTCGTGGGCTGATCGTGACGACGGCCGGCATCGCGGCCGGCGCCGCCACCGCGTTCGGCACGACGCGCTTGCTGGGCGACCTGCTCTACGGCGTGGGCCCGCGCGACCCCATCGCGTTTCTCGTGGCGCTCCTCGTGATGCTCGGCACGACGCTGGCCGCCTGCCTGGTGCCCGGCGTGCGCGCGGCGCGCACCGACATCGTCAAGGCGCTTCGCGTGTAGCGCGTCATCGCCCGCGCCGTGGCGCCCTCATCCCCGCGTGGGACTGCTGTTCCACGACTCGAGCTCGATCTTCCAGTCGCCGGTCGGCTGGCGCTTGAGAACGAGCGTCATCTTCCCTTCGCTCTCGAACGGCTGTTGCGGCGGCGGAAATTCGATACGCTGCTTGTTGATCCCCCACTCGTACGCCCAGTCGCCCTGAATGGTGATCTGCTTCCAGTCGATGGTGCAGTACACCATCTTCGCGCCCTTGAGTCCCGGCGTTAGGCCGTTGAGCCACGCCGCGATCGCCGCCTTGCCCACCATGGGCTCGAGGCCCTGAATCAGGTCGACCCCGTCGTCGGCCCACAATGCAGCCGACGCGGCGTTGTCCATCGCCTGACAGGCCGTCACCTCCTGTGCGTTGAGCGCGTCGACTGCGCGCCGCGCCGCCGTATCCGAGGCCGCGGAACCAGCCGCCGACGGCGCTTGGCCGCTCGCACGGACGGTCCCGCCGAGCACCATGATCGCGGCGCACGCCGCGTGCCGCCATTTGCCTAACGAACGAGCCACGTGGCCTCCGGGATCGGGCTGTCAGGCCTTCGCCACCGACACTACCTTGTCCCACACCCAGGCGCCGCCCGACAGGTTCTGTTGGTGCGCCTTGACGACGCCGTCGCTCCCGCCGCCCTTCGCGAAGGCCAGGATCTTGCCGACAAACGCGTCGTTCGCCGCGAATGAAAAGCCGGTCTCACCCAGATACTTGGTGCCCCATACTTTGAGGCTGTCCAGGTGCTCGACGCCGGTTTGGAACTCGGCGGTCGAGATCACGCTCTGGTCGTCCTTGAACATCGACAGGTACACCATCTTGTCGCCGCAGATGCCGCTGTTGAGCGTGATCACGGCGAGCGCGGGCGCCAGCAGCACGTGCTTGCGATACCACCGCGCGAACGCGAACGGCTGGCGATGCAGCGCGCTGCCGGCGTCCTTGTTCCGCCAATGCTCCGCCGCTTCGGCGAAGAACGAGCGCATCTGCACCGTCTCGTAGAGCCGCCAGAACAACTTCGCCAGCATCTCGGCACCCGCGATGAGCACGCCGGCAATCAAGCCGGCGCCCGCGCTCGCGGCGGCGAGACCCATGTTCGCGGCACCCTTGATCGCCGTCCACAAACCTTCGCCGAGGCTCACCGTCATCGCGCGGTGAATCGTGTCCACGACCATCTTCGGATGACCCGAGCTGAACTCGACATCGCGCGATGACTTCCACGCCTTGAACCGTGTGATCGCCGCGTCGACCGACACGACGAGTCCCTTGCTCAGGTCTAACGCACCGGAGAGAAGGCCGGACGCGAGCGTGCTCTGCGTCACGTTGACCGCGGCGCTCACCGCGGCTTTGATCAACGACGCCGGCAGCTCGCACTTCCATTTCTCCTTGAGCGACTCGAGGAGCCCTTTCGCCACGTCCTCGAACCACCGCCTCACCTTCTGCATCACCGTCATGAGCTTCGTCTGGTCATCGGGCTTCATGACGAGCGACTTGGTAGCGCCCCACCCGGCATCGAGAATCTCGTTGCCGGGCACCATCACCAAGCCTTGATAGTTGGAAACGGCGTTGGCCGTCGAATCATTGAGTCCGCTGGAGGCACCGGCGTACGACAGGGCGCTTCCCGCGATCGACAATCCGCCCTCGAGCAGCACGTTGAAGATGCGCGGCGACACCGTGAGGTGCGAAAACAAGTAGATCACGCCGAGCCGCGCGTTGATCAGATTTTCGTGCATGTAGTTAGGCGTCGTGCCCCAGGCCTGGTCCGTATCGCCGCCCTTCTCGACTTGCGTGGTGAGCAGCTCGACGTAACCGTCCTTGTTGCGCCGCGACTTCTTCCACGCGTCATCCGCACCCTGCGACTTCTTCCACGCGTTGAGCGCGTTCTTCACCCGGGTGAGCGCGGCCTGGCTCGTGTCCGTTTGATAGGCGCGCAAGGCGTTGTCGAGCGCACGGAGCTCGTCGCTCCGGCGCGCGCCGAGCGATTCGGTATGCTTGATCCAAGCGTCGTATGGGACGAGCGTCGTGGCCATCGTCGGTCTCGGTCTCGAGGAAAATTGGCCGCGCAACCGCCAATGGAGGCGGGAGCACGAGGCGGCAGGCACGAAGATAGTACGAGATCGCGGCCGTTCCCGCAAAAACGACGACGCCGGCAGCGCCCCGACAGTCGCCGCCGCCCTTGGCGAGTGCCATATTCCGTGGCATGCCATTTCGCCTGACGAGCACGGCCGGCGACCAATCGTTCGAGCTGCAAGACGGTGCGACGCTCGTGGTCGGACGCGCGTCGGTCAGCGATCTGCCGGTATTCGACCCGACCATTTCGCGCCGTCACGCGGAGCTCACGAGCAACGGGCTGGCCGTCCGCGTGCGCGACCTCGGGTCGAGCAACGGTACCTTCGTCAACGGGGCCCGCGTCACGGAGGCCAGCGTTAGTCCGGGCGACACCATCGCGTTCGGCAAGGTGCCGTTCCGCGTGGCGGCCATTACGCGCCCTCTCGCGACGCTTGGCTCGGAGCTGGTGACCGACGAGCCGACGTCCGCCGTGCGCGGCTCGACGATTCTGCGCGAGCGCCCCTTCGGCCCCGGCGGCCTGTCGCGCGTGATCCACTCGGCGAACCTGGCCGAGGCGAAAGCGCAGACCGTCATGAGCGACGAGCACGTGGTGACGGCCAAGAAGCTCGCGCTGCTGCTCGAAGTGTCCAAGCAATTGTCCCGCGCCATCGATGTCGACGCGCTCCTCGACACGATCGCCGGCGTGGTGTTTCAGATTCTGGACGTGGATCGCGTCGCAATCGACTTGATTGACGGCGAGGGCGCGCGCGCGCCGCGGATCTCCCGCGACCGACGCGGCGCCGCAGCCGGGCGCGCCATCCCCCAGTCGATTGCCCGCAAAGTGGTGGACGAAAAGGTCGCCGTGCTGTCCGACAACGCGCCGCAGGACGAACGATTCGGCGGACAGTCGATCCTCATGCAGAGCGTGCGGTCGGCCATGTGTGCGCCGCTCATCGGCAGCGAAGACCGCGTGCACGGCGTGCTGTACGTGGACAATCTCACGACCACACAGCGCTTTGACGATGATGACCTCGACTTCCTCGTGGCGTTCTCGAACATTGCCGCGGTCGCGCTCGAGAACAGCGCGTTCGCCGAGCGCATCCGGCGCGAGACGCTCGTGCGCAGCAACTTCGAGCGGTTCTTCGCTCCCAACCTGGCGGCGCGCATTGCCGGCTCGCCGGACGCCGTTCGGTTAGGCGGCGAGAAGCGGACGGTGGCGGTGCTGTTCAGCGACATTCGCGGGTTCACGGCGCTGTCCGAGGAGATGCGCCCCGACGATGTGGCCCGGCTGCTCAGCGAGTACTTCTCCGTCATGGTCGACGTGGTGTTCCGCCGCGGCGGCACGCTCGACAAGTTCATCGGCGACGCGATCATGGCGCAGTGGGGCGCGCCGATTCCCGGCAGCGACGACGCGGGGAGCGCGATGGCGGCGGCGCTCGAGATGATGCGCGAGCTGGAAGCGCTCAACGTCAAGTGGCGCGCGCAGGGGCGGCCCGCGCTGCGCATCGGGGTCGGCCTCAATTACGGCGAGAGCTTTGCAGGATACATCGGCTCCGAACGCCGGCTCGAGTACACGGTGATCGGCGACGCCGTCAACACCGCCAGCCGCTTGTGCGCGGCGGCAGAAGGCGGTGAGATTCTGCTCTCGGGCGAGATGCGCTCGGCGCTCGCGGCGCCGCCACCCATGGTGGAGCGCGGAACGGTGGAGCTGCGCGGCAAGAATCAACCGATTCCGGTGTACAGCGTCGTTCCGTGAGCACGGTGTTGCCCGACGGATACATCGCGCTTTCGGCGCGCTCGGCTCACGGCGTGGGGCTCATGAGCCTGCGGGCGCCGCTCGAAGCTGCGTTAGGCGCCGGCTCGTTCTACGCCTACGCCGAGCGCGCCGCGCGCGCCCGCCCGCTCGCGGGGCGCGGCGTCGCCTACGCGGTTCCGCTGCCGGGCGACGCCGCGCGCGTGGTGGTGCGCCGTTCGCGCCACGGCGGCCTGTTCGCGGCGCTCACCGGGGACCGGTTCACGGCACCCACCCGCGCGCCCTACGAGCTCGACACGGCGCTCCGTCTCACTGCGTTAGGCGTGCGGACGCCCGAGGTCATCGCGTTCGCCACGTACGCGGCGGGCATCTTCCGCCGCGCGGACGTGGTCACCCGCGAGATCCCGGGCTCCGCCGACTTCGCCGCGGTCCTCGCCGAGCCGATGTCGGAGGACCGGCGCCGCGCCGTGCTGGCGGCCGTCGCCCAACTCATCGCCGAGCTCACGCTCGCGGGCGCGCGGCACCCCGACTTCAACATCAAGAACATCTTGCTCCAGCGATCGGCCACCGGTGAAATGGTCGCGTACGTCCTGGACGTCGACCGCATCTGGTTCGATCGGCCCGGCGCGCCGCGGGTCACCGAGCGCAACATCGCGCGTCTCTCGCGGTCGGCGCGCAAATGGCGCCGGTCGTCCGCGCTCGACCTGGCCGACACCGACATCGGCTGGCTGGCCGCGACGGCACACCACCTCGCCGTCGCCTCCACCGCCGCGGAGGATCCCGCCGAATCCGCCCAGTCGGCGGAGCCGCCGCCGGCCGCCGCGGTCTGAGCCGGCATGCGCCTAACGCATTACGTCGCGCACCCGGCCCTGCTCGCGGGCAAGCTGCGCTGGCAGCTGCTGTACGCCGGGAAACGACGCGATGTCACCGTCGACACGTGGAACGGCCGCCTCACGTTCGACAGCCGCGACAAGCTCATCGGCAAGTACCTGTACGTCCAGCGCGCATACGAACGCCGCTACATCGAGCGCGCACTCGCCGTGCTGGAGCGCGATGAATGGCTCACGCGCGGCGGCACGGTGCTCGACGTCGGCGCCAACATCGGCATGATCTGCATCGCGCTCCTGCGGCACGGGTGGTGCGCGCGCGCGATCGCGTTCGAGCCTGCGCCGTCGAACGTGCGGTTGCTCGAGCGGAACATCGCGCAGAACGGCCTCGTCGACCGCATCGTGCGGCATCCCGTCGCGTTGTCGTCGCGCGAGGGCGAGATGGCGCTCGAGCTCTCCGACTACAACTCGGGTGACAACCGGCTCCGCCCTCCTAACGGAGCGTCCGCCGGCGCCTGGCACGAGGACCGGCGCGCCACGGTTCGCGTGCCGGTCCGCCGGTTGGACGACGTCCTGGCCGAACACCCGGCCGAGGCGTCCGATGTGCGCCTCATCTGGCTCGATATCCAGGGACACGAAGGCCAATTCTTCGAAGGCGCGCGGGAGACCGTGGGCCGCGGTATTCCCGTGGTGTCCGAGTTCTGGCCATACGGCATTCTGCGCTCCGGCATGACGCGCGCCGCGTACCTGCGCACCGTGAGTGATCTGTTCACGCACGTGTACGTGCTCGCCGGCGAGCGCATCGAGCGGGCGCCGGTCGCATCGATCGATGCGTTGTTCGACACCTGCGCGGCACCGAAGGCGATGCGCGAGGTGGTCTTCGTCCGGGAGCGGCGATCGTGAGCGGACGCCGCATCGGCATCGTGATGATGAGCGCGATCGGCGATGCGGTGCACGTGCTGCCGGTGGTGACGGCGCTCAAGCGCCACGACCCGTCGTGCCACATCGCGTGGGTGATGCAGCCGGGTCCGGCCTCGCTCGTGCGCGGCCATCCGTCGGTGGACGACATCATCGTGTTCGACCGGCGCCGCGGCCTTCGCGGCTTGCTCGAGATCCGGCGCGCGATGGCCGCGCAACGGTTGGACCTGCTGCTCGATCTGCAGGTGTATGCGAAGGCGAGCCTGGTCACGGCCCTGGCACCCGCGCCCGTGAAGCTCGGCTTCGACCGGGCGCGGGCGCGCGACCTCAACTGGCTGGCGACGACGCGGCGGATCCCGCCGCACGCGCCCCCGCACGTGCAGGATCAGTATTTCGAATTTCTCGACGCGTTAGGCGTGCCGGCCGAGCCGGTGGCATGGAATCTGGGACCGTGGCCCGCCGAGCGCGACCGGCAGCGCGCGCTCGTCGCTCCGTTCGGCGGCCCCGTGGCCACGCTCGTCATCGGCGCCAGCCACCCCGAGAAGGAGTGGCCCGCCGACCGCTGGGCCGCCGTGTGCGACGCCCTCGTCGACCGCTGGGGCCTCGTGCCGGTGCTGGCCGGCGGCTCGAGCGAGCGCGAGCGCGCCACCCAAGCCGAGATCCTGGCGCGCGCGCGCCGCCGCCCCCGCTCGACGTTAGGCGTGCCGCTCCGCGACCTCGTGATGCTGCTCGACGCGTCGGAGCTCGTGATCTCGCTCGACACCGGCCCGCTGCACATGGCCGTCGCGCTCGACCGCCCGGTGGTGAGCCTCATGGGCTACAACAACCCCAAGCGCGTCGGCCCCTACCGCCGGTTCCACGACCTCATCGTCGATGCCTACGGCGATCCCGGCGAGGACTACCCGATCTCGCTCGCGCACCGGTACGGTCGGATGGCGCGCATCCAGGTCGCCGACGTGCTCGCGAAGGTCGAGGGCTGGGCTACTACGAGGGAACCGCGCGCTGGCGCGCGCTGAGGGAAGCGCGCGCCAGCGCGCAGTTCCCTCGCCTAACGCGCCTTCTCCGGGCGTCGATACGCCGGATCGTTGTACATCTTGAACTGCCGATACACCTTCGGCACCACCTCGCCGCTCGCGAGCGCAGCGAGCAGCGCCGAGAGCTCGGCCGAGAGATCGTCGCGCTGCTGCTCCAGCACGATCACACGCTCGGCGCACTGCGCGCGAAATTCCGCGGTCGCGTCCACCCGCGCTGCCTGCTCGCGCATGTGATAGACCTTGAGCTCCATGATGCTGAGCTTGTCGGCGAGCGATCCGACGGATTCAGCCACGCGCCGGCCGTGCGTCGCGCACCGCGCGCATCACTTCCGCGTCGATGCGCTCGATCAGGTCGTTGCGGCGCTGATTGAGCGCATCGATCGCGCGCTTTGCCGCCGCCACCGCGTGGTCGTCCGTCGAGCGCGCCTTGTCCTCCTCGTGCCACAACTCGACGTTCGTACGCGCCAAACGGGCCATCAGTTCGCCAATGCTGTCGCTCATGCAATCCTGGGACATGGTAAATCGTTGAGCAGCTTCCGGACGGCCGCCACCACCTGCTCCGCCCCGATGCCCGCCATGAACTGCTCGCCCGCCGCGTGCCGCTTGGCGCGGTCGCGCAGCGGGACGATGCGTGCGTTAGGCCCGGCGATCGCAACCGTCGTCGCCGAGCCCGGCGTCCACGACACGGGCGACGTCGGCCCGAACACCGTCACGCGCGGCACGCCTAACGCATCGGCCATGTGCGCCGGGCCGGTATCACCCGACACGAACACGCAGCACCCCGCCATGACCGCGGCCACGCGCCGCACATTCATCACCGGCAGCACGACGACGCCCGGCGCGAGCACCCGCATCCGCGCGACCAGCGCGGCGTCCTCGGGCGACTGAAAGATGAGCACCGACACACCGTCCCGCATGAGGGCACGCGCCGCGGCGCCGAATTCCTCGATGCTCCAATCCTTGGCCGGCTCGCGCGTCGAGAGCAAGAACCCAACTCGGCGCGCATCAGGTACCGCACCAGCGCTTCGCGCCGCGCGCTCGCCGCCCAGGCGTTCTTCTTTCGACAACTGGATGCGCGGCTCCGACGGCCTGTCCGCGTCCAGCGGCATGCCTGCATCCTCGAGGAGACGCGCGCGTTGCCGCGGCACGTATTCCATGCGCCCAACGCGCGACCGCGCCTGCGTATAGAACAACCGCCACGCGCCAATGCGCCACCCGAGCCGCACCGCTGCGCGAGAGGCCCGCGTGAGCATGGCGGTGCGCAAGCTACCCTGCAGGTCGACGACCCAGTCGTAGCCGCGCGCGCGAATCTCCCGCCACATCGCGAGCGTACGATTCGGGTCGAACACGATGCGCTCGTGCACGAGCGGATGTCCGGCGACGAGCGGCGCCGCCTCCTGGCCCACGAGGTAGTCGAGCTGCGCGTCCGGGAACGCGCGCCGCAAATCCTCGAGTAACGCAGTGGACAGCACGACATCGCCCAGTCGGCGAAGCTGGATGAGGAGAACCCGCTGTGGTGGTCGAGGCGCCATTCACGTTGCCCGAGACGGTGGCCAATATAACATTTCCCTGCCTGCCGATGACACGCGCCCCCGATCTCGCCCAACTCGAACGCGCCGCACCGCACGATCTGCGGCGCGTGTGCATCGTGTTGTTGAGTGCCGTCGGCGACGTCGTGCACACGCTGCCGGTGGTGAACGCGCTCAAACGCGACGATCCAACGCGCCACATCACCTGGCTGTTGCAGCCGGGGCCGGCAACGCTCGTGCGCGGCCATCCATCGGTCGATGACATCATCGTCGTCGAGCGCTCGCGCGGATGGCGCGGCTTTCTCGACGCGCGCCGCACACTGCACGCGCGAGAATTCGACATCGCCTTGGCCCTACAGGACTACATCAAAGCCGGCGTGCTCACAACCTTTACGCGCGCTCCGGTCCGCCTCGGCTTCGATCGCGCTCGTGCTCGCGATCTCAATTGGTTATTCACGAACGTCCACCTGCCGGCGAACCCGCGACGGCATGTTCAAGATGAATACCTGGAGTTCCTCACCGCACTGGGTATTTCGGCTGAGCCCATCGCATGGCACCTGGGTCCGCGCGACGCGGAGCGGGAGTGGCAGCGCGAGTTCGTATCGCGCTTCGACCGGCCGATTGCGTCGCTGGTGATCGGCTCGAGCCGCCCCGAGAAGGACTGGCCCGCCGATCGTTGGGCGGAGCTCGCGCGCATTCTGTACAACGGATATGGCCTCGCGCCGGTGATCGTCGGCGCGCGCACGCCGCGCGAGGTGGCCGCCGAGCGCGTCATTCTGGCCGGCGCACCGCGAACGGTGTCGGCTCTGGACAGCGGCTTGCCACGCCTCACGGCGATCCTCGACGCGTCGGCGCTCGTGATCTCGCTCGACACCGGCCCGCTGCACATGGCCGTCGCGTTAGGCAGGCCGGTGGTGAGCCTGATCGGGTACACGAACCCGCTGCGCTATGGCCCGTACCGCCGCTTCCAGGACCTGGTCGTGAGCGCGTACGGCACCACCACCGACAGCGGCGTATTCTGCACCGACCGGCGCCCGGGCCGGATGGGTCGCATCGCCGTCGGAGAGGTGCTCGACGCCGTGGACCGTTGGCGCGAGGTGTACGCGTCCGGCCGCTGACCGGCGCGAGACCTGGCGTAGCCCTGCGTTAGGCAGGCCGAGCAATGACCACGAAGGTCGAGTCGAACCAGGGGGCGTGCCGCATGGTCCGGTCCCAGAGGCGGGTCGCGACCGTCGGATGCGCGCGCGGCTTGGGGTCGCCCAGCACCGTCAGCACGCGGAACCCGAAGCGCTGCTCCAGCAGCCGCGGCAGCGTGCCCGGCGCATAGTAGAACAGATGGTGGAACGTGTCGTAGAACCGCCCGCGCCGCCGGCTCAACCCGAGCTTGCCTAACACGTACTTGCCGCGCGACGAGAGCGACTCGATGTTCGGCACGCCCAGATACAGAATGCCGCCGGGCTTGAGCAGTCGCCGCGCGAGCTCGAGATAGCGCGCCGGCTGCTTCGGGTGCTCCAGGACCTGGTCGAGGTACACGCAATCGTACCCGCCGCTCTCCAGCGGCAGCGTGAACAGATCGCCCGTGTAGATGCGCGCGCTCACCTGCTGCGCCACGCGCTGCGTCGTCGCCTCGTCCACGTCGTATCCCTCGACCGTCCACCCGCGCGACTTCGCGACCGCCAGCTCCAGCCCATCGCCCGAGCCCACCGAGAACAGCCGCCCCGGCGGCATGTAGCGCTCGAGCAGCTCGATGTTGGCCGTCTTCTGCGCCAGCCGGAAGGCGCGCGCCTCGGGCGTCCTCGGGCCCTCCGGGACATAGCTCGCGTAGTACGCGGCGAGATAGCCGTCCGTATACTGCGGATTCATGAACCGGACGCCGCAGTCGCAGCACCGCGAGATGTAGGTGCCGCGGTAGTCGATATCGTACGCGCGCACCGCCGGCGACGCGCACAGCGGACATGTGCCTAACGGAGCATCGAACGTCGCCTCGATCGCGGTCACGCCGGGTCGGCCTCGAGCGCGTGAAACCGGTACGGCACGCCCACGCGCTCCAGCAGCGCCACCAGCCGTCGCAACGCGAGTCCCATGACCGTGAAGTAGTCCCCGTCCACGCGTTCGACGATCGTGGCGCCGTAGCCTTGAATGCCGTACGCCCCGGCCTTGTCCATCGGCTCGCCCGTCGCCACGTATTCGGCGATCTCGCCGTCCTCGAGCGCGCGAAACGTGACGCGCGTCGACTCGACCGCGGACTCGATGCGCCGTCCCGCGCCGAGCACGACCGCGACCGCCGTGCGCACCACGTGCGTCCGCCCGCCCAACACCCGCAGCATCCGGCGCGCGTCTGCCTCGTCCACCGGCTTGCCGAAGATGCGCCCGTCCACCACCACGATGGTGTCCGCCGAGATGACCAACGCATCCGGATGCCGCGCCGCCACGGTCAGGCCCTTCTCCATCGCCACACGCAACGCGTACGCTGTGTCGGATTCGCCTGCGCGCACCGACTCATCGATGTCCGCCGGATCCACCTCGTGCGCGATGCCGATCATGCCTAACAATTCGTGGCGCCGCGGCGACGCGGACGCGAGCACGACGCGCACGCTCAGCGCTCCAACCAGAGCGTGACCGGCCCGTCGTTCACCAGATCGACCTCCATCATGGCGCCGAACTCGCCCGTCTCCACACGCACGCCGGTTTCGCGGAGCAGCGAGACGAACCGCTCGTACAGTGGTATGGCCTGCTCGGGCCGCGCCGCATCCACGAAACTCGGCCGCCGCCCTTTGCGCGAGTCGCCATACAGCGTGAATTGCGACACCACGAGGAGCGCGCCTCCCTCGACCTCCGCCAGGGCACGATTCATTTTTCCGTTCTCGTCCGCGAACAGTCGCAGGCCGATCACCTTGTCGGCCATCCAGGCGACGTGTTCGTCGGTGTCGCCGTGCGTGAAGCCTACCAGAAGACAGAAGCCGGCGCCAATGCGGCCGGCGACGCGACCATCGATGCGGACTTCGGCGCGAGAGACGCGCTGGAGAAGCACGCGCACGGGTGGCGCGGCCGATCTGTGGTCAGCGAGCGGCCGCGGCCGATCCCGCCGCCGCCGCGTCACGCCCGGTGAGCGCCCGGACCGTCTCGCGCAGTCCATCGTCCAGCGCCACCACGGGCGTATAGCCGAGCATGGCACGCACGCGGTCGAGCGACGCGAGCGAATCGCGCACGTCGCCCGTGCGCGACGGCTCGTACCGCGCGTCCACCGTCGCGCCGAGCATGTCGCGGATCTTGCGCCAGAGCGCGTTCACGCTCACGCGCTCGCCGCAGCCCACGTTGTACGCCTCGCCTAACGCAGCCGGCGGCGCCTCGCACGCCAGCAGGTTGGCCCGGACGACGTTTCGCACGAAAGTGAAGTCGCGCGTCTGCTCGCCGTCGCCGAAGATCGTCGGCGACTCGCCGGCCTGCGCGCACACGATGAACTTGGGAATCACAGCGGCGTACTGCGACGTGGGGTCCTGACGCGGGCCGAACACGTTGAAGTACCGCAGCGCAATCGTCCCGACGCCGAACGACGCATGGAACGCGCGACAGTACTGCTCGCCGGCGTACTTCGCCGCCGCGTAGGGCGACAGCGGACGCGGCAGCATCTCTTCGCGCTTGGGAAGTTCGGCGGTGTTGCCGTAGGCCGAAGACGACGCCGCGTACACCACACGCTTCACGTGCGCGTCGCGCGCGGCAATGAGCACGTTGAGCGTTCCAGTGGTGTTCGCTTCGTGTGAGGCCACGGGGTCGCGAAGCGATCTGGGCACCGACGGCAGCGCTGCCTGGTGCAACACGAAATCCGCTCCCGCGATCGCTTCACGGCACGCAACGGGATCGGTAACCGAGCCCTCGACCACCTGGATCCGGTCGAGCCACGCCGCGATGTTGTCGCGTTTCCCCGTTGAGAAGTTGTCGAGGACCGTGACGCGGTGGCCGCCGGCGGCGGTCACGAGATGTTCCACGAGGTGCGAGCCGATGAAGCCCGCGCCTCCGGTCACGACATAGTGCATGGTGGAGCGTATCCGGGGGGTGGGCTCGGGCGCCGGCTCCGGCGCCCAAGCGCGTTGGCCTTACTCGACCGTCACCGACTTCGCGAGGTTGCGCGGCTGATCGACGTTCGACCCGCGCTTTACCGCGATGTAATACGCGAGCAACTGCAGCGGAACGGCGGCGAGGATCGGCGTGAACATGTCGATGGTTTCCGGGACGCGAATCTCGTAGTCGATCTTGCCCGCGAGCGACGGCTCGGAACGACTCGTGAGCGCGATCACCCGTCCACCGCGCGCTTTCACTTCCTGCACGTTCGACACGACCTTGTCGAACACCGAGTCGTGCGGCGCGATGAACACCACCGGCATGTTCTCGTCGATGAGCGCGATAGGACCGTGCTTCATCTCGGCCGCCGGATACCCCTCGGCGTGAATGTAGCTGATCTCCTTGAGCTTGAGCGCGCCCTCGAGCGCGGCCGGGAAGTTGTAGCCGCGACCCAGATACAGGAAGTTCGCCGCGTCCTTGAATTCCTCGGCGATGCTCTCGATCTCGTCGGCGCGGTCGAGGACGTCCTTGATCTGCGCCGGGAGCTTTTGCAGGGCCTCGACGATGGGGCGTCCTTCTTCCGCCGGAAGTCCGCGCAGCCGAGCCAGGCGCAGCGTGAACAGCGCCAGCGCCATCACCTGGCTCGTGAACGCCTTGGTGGACGCGACGCCGATCTCGGGACCGGCGTGGATGTAGATACCGCCGTCCGACTCGCGCGCGATGGTGGAGCCGACCACGTTCACGATGCCTAACGCACGGGCGCCCAGCTTCTGCGCCTCGCGCATGGCGGCCAGCGTGTCGGCCGTCTCGCCCGACTGCGAGATCACGATGCACAGCGTCTTGGGGCCGATCACCGGGTTGCGGTATCGGAACTCCGACGCGTACTCCACCTCCACCGGAATGCGCGCGAGCTCTTCGATCATGAACTCGCCGATCAGCGCCGAGTGCCAGCTCGTGCCGCATGCGGTGATGACGATGTTGTCGAACTCGAGGAGCTCTTCGTTGGTCAGATTGATGCCGCCCAACTTGGCGGTGCCGTCCTCGACGAGGAGACGGCCGCGCATCGTGTTCTCGATCGTCGTCGGCTGCTCGAAGATTTCCTTGAGCATGAAATGCGGAAAGCCGCCGCGCTCGATCATGTCGAGATCCCAGTCGATGCTGCTCACCGCGCGCGTCATCGGCAGGGCCTGCATGTCGATGATGCGATACCCGTCGCGCTCCAACACCGCGAGGTCGCCATCATCGAGATAGATGACCTGGCGCGTGTGCGCAAGAATCGCCGACACGTCGCTGGCGACGAAATATTCGCCCTCGCCCAACCCGACGAGCAGCGGGCTGCCCTTGCGCGCCGCCACGATCTTGTTCGGGTCGCGGCTCGACACGACGGCGATGCCGTACGTGCCTTCCACTTTGCGCAGCGCCTCGAGAACCGCCTCCTCGAGGTTGCCGTCGAAGAACTCCTCGATCAGGTGCGCGAGCACCTCGGTATCCGTCTCGGAGCGGAACGTGTGGCCGACGTCTTCGAGCGCTTGCCGCAGTGACGACCCGTTCTCGATGATGCCGTTATGTACGACGGCGATTTGGTTGTCACAGGAGACGTGCGGGTGGGCATTGCAGAAGTTCGGCGCACCATGCGTGGCCCAACGTGTGTGGGCGATGCCGAGCGTCCCGTGGATCGGCGCGGCGGACACGAGCGTCTCGAGCTCCGAGATCTTACCCGGCGCCTTCCGCGTCTCGACACCCTTCCCGTTCATGATGGCCACACCGGCCGAATCGTAGCCCCGGTACTCGAGCCGCTTGAGCCCCTCGAGCAGCAACGGCGACGCGAGTCGCGGTCCTACATATCCAACTATTCCACACATGTGGTTGAGCCTCAGTTAGTCATCGTCCTAACGCGTCCAACGGAATGCGCGAGCGCGTCACGAGCTCGCGCGCTGCCGCCGCGTTCGGCGCTTCAGCTATTACGCGTACGATCGGTTCAGTGCCGGACGGACGCACGTGCACCCAGCGATCCACCCACGACAGTCGCAACCCGTCTTGCGTATCCGCCTCCGCGTCCCTAAACCCCTGTCGCAGCGCATCATACACCGCACCCAGCGGTGCGTTCGGCCGATCCAGCTTGTCTTTGACTATCACGTATTGAGGGTAGCGGGCCACGACCGCCGACAGTGGCGCGTTGTCCTCCAGCAACATTTGCAGCAGCAGTGCTACACCGACCGGAGCGTCCCGGCCCAAGTGTACTTCCGATAGAATCACGCCACCGTTTCCCTCGCCCCCAATCGCGGCGCCCTCTCGCCGCATACGCACCGCGACGTTGACTTCGCCAACCGGTGCCCTTATCACGTCCGCCCCAGCCTCTTTGGCCACGTCATCGACGATCCGGCTGGTCGATAGATTCGCCACCACGGGACCGCGCCGATACCTGAGCACAAGCCGGGCCGCCAGCGCCAGTGTCCAGTCTTCTCCAATCGCCGTGCCCTGATCGGATACGAGCGCCAACCGATCGACGTCGGGATCGGTCGCCAAACCGAGTTCGGCCTTGGTCTCCAGCACGAGACGTTCCAAGTCTCCCAGGTTGGACGCAAC
>DASYXE010000315.1:0-4030 GCA_035935375.1 Gemmatimonadaceae bacterium
AGCAGCCAGACGTGCTCGAGCGACACGTCGGCAAGGTGGCTGATTTCCAGCGGACGGCGTTCACGGCGCTCAACACGGCGTTCATGCGCGACGGCGCGGTGATCCAGTTCGCGCCGGACGCGGAGCTCGACACGCCCGTGCATCTGGTGTTCGTATCCACACCCGACGCCGCAGGATCGGCCTCGCACGTGCGCACGCTCATCGTGGCCGGGCACCATGCGAAGGCGACGGTCATCGAGAGCTACGTGTCCCTGGACGGCGCCAAAGGCTACTTGACCAACGCGGTCACCGAAGCCGTGCTCGGCGACGGCGCCACGCTCGCTCACCTGAAGCTGCAGAGCGAAAGCGAGGGCGCGTTCCACGTGGGCACGCTGCAGGCGCACCAGGGTCGCGACAGCCACCTCGTGTCGTTCTCGTACGCCGCGGGCGGCGAGCTCGCGCGGACCAACATCTACACGCACTTGGGCGGTGAAGGCAGCGGCGCCACGTTGCACGGCCTCTATTTGTTGGACGGCGAGCAGCACGTGGACCAGCAGACGCGCATCGAGCACGCGAGCCCGAACACGTTCAGCCGCGAAGTCTACAAGGGGATTCTGGACGGCGCGTCGCACGGCGTCTTCAACGGGCAGGTGTACGTTAGGCCCGAGGCGCAGAAGACGGACGGCAAGCAGGAGAACAACAACCTGCTGCTGTCGCCCCAGGCGCGCGTGGACACCAAGCCCCAGCTCGAGATTTTCGCCGACGACGTGAAGTGCACCCACGGCGCCACCGTTGGGCGGTTGGACGAGCTCGCGCTGTTCTACATGAAGAGCCGCGGCATCGGCGCCGAGCAGGCGCGAAAGCTGCTGACCTACGCATTCGCGGCCGGGGTGATCGAGGCGGTTGGCGTACCGGAAGTGCGCGCAGAGCTCGAGGCGCTCACGCTGCGGCGCTTCACGGGAGCGGCCGCCGGATCGTGAGCTCCGCGGCTCGACCGGCGCTCGAGCGCGTCGCCGACGTCGACGAGCTCCCGCCCGGCACCCTCAAGGGCGTGACGCTGTCGACCGGCGAACGGATCTGCCTGGTGAACACCGACGGCGAGATTCACGCGTTAGGCAACGTCTGTTCGCACCAGGAGTTCGCGATGTCCGACGGCGCGCTGCTTCCGGGCGGCGTCATCGAGTGCGCGTGGCACGGCGCGCGGTACGATTGCCGGACAGGAGCGGTCAAACGCTTCCCGGCTACCGAACCGCTGCCGGTGTACCGGGTGCGCATCGAGCAGGACGCGATCTGGGTGGGAGAGCGCATCCGATGATGAGCGCCCTGCCCCGCGCCGAGTTTCCGCTGCTCGCCGCGTCACCGCGGCTGGCGTATCTCGACTCCGCCGCCACGACCCAGAAACCGCGCGCCGTCCTCGATGCGATCCGCGACTTCTACGAGAACGACAACGCGAATCCACACCGCGGCGCGTATGCGCTGTCGGTGCGGGCCACGGAGCGGTATCGCGACGCACGCGCGCGCGTCGCGGCGTTTCTCGGCGTTGGCGACGCCGACGGCCTGATCTTCACGCGCGGCACCACCGAGTCCCTCAACCTCGTTGCGGCATCGTGGGGCCGCGCGAACGTCGGTGCAGGTGATGAGATCGTGGTGACCGGTGCCGAGCACCACGCGAATTTCGTCCCGTGGCAGCAGTTGGCCATCGAGAAGAAGGCGCGGTTCCGGATCTGCGAGCTGTCGCCAGACGGAACGCTCGACCTCGACCGGCTGCGCGCGATGCTCGGCGCGCGGACCAAGATCGTCGCGTTTGCGCACGTGTCCAACGTGTTGGGCACCATCGCGCCCGTGCGCGAGATCGTCGAGCTCGCACACGGCGTTGGCGCGATCGCCGTCTGCGACGGTGCGCAGGCGGCGCCGCATCTCACGGTGCGCTTCGACGAGTCAGGCGTGGACTTCTTCGCCGCGAGCGGGCACAAGATGCTCGGCCCGATGGGCATCGGTGTGTTGGCCGGCCGGCGCGAACGGTTGGAGACGATGCCGCCGTTCCTCACGGGCGGGGACATGATCGAGTTCGTGGAGGACGACCACAGCACGTGGAACCGGCTGCCGCACAAGTTCGAGGCCGGTACGCCTAACGCAGCCGGAGCGGTGGGAATGGCGGCAGCCGTGTCGGTGCTCGAGAGCATCGGGATGGACGCCGTGCGCGCGCACGAGCGCGAGCTGGTGGCCGCTGCCTACCGCCGGCTCTCGGCGATCGAGGGCGTGCGGATCTACGGGCCCGGCCCCGACCACCGCAGCGGTGTGTTGAGCTTCAACGTAGGAGATGTGCACCCACACGATCTCGCGACCATCTTGGACTCCTACCAGGTCTGCATTCGGGCAGGCCACCATTGTGCGCAGCCGCTCATGCGGCGGCTCGGCGTCAGCGCCACGGCGCGAGCGTCGTTTTACGTGTACAACGACGACGCGGACATCGACGCGCTGGTGAACGGCGTGATGGCCGCTCGGGAGATGTTCAGTCGTGTCAGCGTCTGACGATCGGAAACACGCGCCCAACGGAGCGGATGCGCACCGCGCGAATGTCGAGGCGCTGTATCAGGAGCTCATCCTCGACCACTACCGGCGCCCGCGCAATCGCGGCAAACTGGAACACCCCGATGTCGCGCTGCGCAGGAAGAATCCGCTGTGCGGCGACGTGATCGACCTCCAGCTGCAGTTCGACGGCGACACGCTGCGGGAGGTGCGGTTCACCGGCGAGGGGTGCGCGATCTCACAGGCGTCGGCATCGATGCTCACGCAGCGGCTCAAGGGCAAGTCGAAAGCCGAGGCGGCGCAGATCCTGGATCAGTTCACGCGCATGGTGCACGGCGAAGCAGGCGCGGGCGACGAATCGCTCGGCGATCTGCGTGCGCTCTCGGGTGTGGCACGCTTGCCGGTGCGGCATCCGTGCGCGCTGCTGGCGTGGGACGCGCTGGCCGACGCGCTGACGTCGCGCCCCTAGCCTCGCGTGCTGCTCGAGCTGCTGCTCGCCGCATCGACGGTCCTGCCGTCGCAGGGCACCGTGCGCACCGACTCGTTGTGGTCGTCGGCATTGGGGGTCACCAAGCACTATCTGGTGTATCTGCCGCCGTCGTATGCGACGAGCACGTCGCGCCGCTATCCGGTCGCATACTACCTCCACGGCCTCAACGGCGACGAGACCAACTGGGTCCAGTTAGGCCATCTGGATGCGGCGATGGATTCGCTGATCGCCGCCGGCGGCCCCGAGATGATCGTCGTGATGCCCGACGGCGACAATAGTTGGTACACGACGTGGAATTCGATGGGCAACTACAACGACTGTAAGGGCGACACGACGCGCAAGGAGCCGGCGTCACAGTTCTGCGTGCCGTGGCCGCACTATGATGACTACGTCGCCCGCGACCTGGTGCACCATGTGGATTCGGTGTACC
The DNA here is from genome assembly GCA_035935375.1 of Gemmatimonadaceae bacterium. Taxonomy (GTDB): domain Bacteria; phylum Gemmatimonadota; class Gemmatimonadetes; order Gemmatimonadales; family Gemmatimonadaceae; genus JADGGM01. The sequence goes on from DASYXE010000315.1 coordinate 3,429, forward strand.
GCACGATACCCGATCGGGCGCACCGGGCGATCGCGGGATTGAGCATGGGCGGCTACGGTGCGGTCGAGCTGGCGCTCCAGTATCCCGACGTGTGGAGCGCCGCGGCGAGCCACTCAGGAACGCTGCAGCTGATGTACGCCGGGCCGCATCCGTACGCCGGGCACGACGTGTACGCAGCGAACATGGATCAGCTCCAGCAGGCGGCGGCCAGCGCGTGGCCGTCGCTGCAGGAGGCGTTAGGCAAGGACACGGCGGCGTGGCGGTCGCGCGACCCGCTCACGCGCGTCGCGCGATTGCAGGCGGCCCAACCCGATCTGATGCCCGCGCTGTATTTCGACATCGGCCGCGACGATCCGTTCGTCGATCAGGACCGCGCGTTCGACGCGGGCTTGACGGCGCTGCACGTGCCGCACGAGTACCACGAGTATCCCGGCACCCACACCTGGGAGTACTGGAGCGCGCACGTTGGGCAAAGCCTCGCGTGGATCGGCAAGGAGCTCGCCCGGCCCGAACGGGCTAACTGAAGAGGGTTCGAGTTCCGATCGGGACCCTTGACGGCGCACCCCGTCGGGCGAGATACTCGTGCCACTTGCGATGGTCAG
>DASYXE010000316.1:0-1837 GCA_035935375.1 Gemmatimonadaceae bacterium
ACGCCGTTGGCCGCATGCTCGCGGCGGCGCCGTCGCCTCCCGCCGTCTCCGAGCTGCCACCGGCCGGCGCGCCGCGCGCCGAGGCGCCGCGATGATGCCCGCCCGGGTGCGCGGCTGGCTGCTGCTCGCCGTAGTCTTCGTCGCCGGCGGCGTCGTCGGCTACGCAATCGGTCGGAGGCCGTCGTCGAGGCCGGTCACGAACCCCATGGAGCCGCACGCATTCGTCGAACGCCTCGACGGCGAGTTAGGACTCGATTCCGCGCAGCGCGCCTCGATCACGCGCATTCTCACGCGCCGACAGACCGCCATCGACTCGGCGTGGCGCCTCCTGCAGCCGGTCGTTCGCGCGACCATCGATTCGACGCAGATGGAAATCGTGAATGCGCTGCGCCCCGATCAGCGTCCGCGATACCTGGAGCTCTACCGGAGGGCGCACGGCCGGATGGCCGCCCAGCGTTAGGCGGTGCCTTGCCGATCCCATCGCCATACCGCATCGCCGAACACGCACGCTTCGACACCGCCAAAGGGCGGTGCTGCCGTGCCCGACTATGACACGCCAGATCGCCGGCTTCCCTTGCTGAACCAGGTACCGCAGAACAAGATCGCGCTCACGACTTCACTCGCGGTTTTACAGGCCCGATGCGATCTATACGCGTACTCTTCGCGGCAGCGTGCCTGCCCGTCGCGGTGCTGGCCCAGACTGGTCCGCCGCCATTCGGCAATCCGGCGATATGGCATTGGGCGCCTAACCGCACCTACCACGTGCTCGACTACCGGCTCTCGCTGCACTTCGACGAGCCGCGCAGCGTGGTATTCGGCGACGAGGTGGTCACCCTCCGCCCATTTGCCGCCGGCTTCCACACCTTCTACCTCAACAGCGCCGGCCTAACGATCGACTCTGCGCGCCTCGAGGGCTCGGCCGGCGCGGAAACACCGCTGTCGTATACCACCGACGCCTCGCGTCTCTGGATCACCCTCGACCATCCCTACGATGCAGGCGCCACGCTGCGCGTCCGCGTCATCTATCACGGCACGCCGCGCACCGGGCTTTTCTTCGTGAATCCCACCCGTGCGTACCCGAACGCGCCCAGTGAGGTGTTTTCGCAGGGCGAGCCCGAGCTCAACCACTTCTGGTTCCCGTGCTGGGACTACCCGAACGACATGGCCACGAGCGAGACCATCACCACGGTCCCGTCGGGACAGGTCGTGGTCTCGAACGGCCGCCTGGTGCGCGTGACCCACGGTGCAGGGACCACCACCTACGACTGGGTCGAGCGCGTTCCGCACAGCTCGTATCTCATCTCGATCGCGGCGGGACCGTGGCGCAAGATCACCGATCACGCTGGCGCCACACCCGTCGACTACTACGTGCCGCGGACCATCGACTCGGCTACAGTCAGGCGGTCGTTTCGCCTAACGCCAGACATGATCGGGTTCTTCGGTCGAGCGAGCGGTGTCCCGTATCCGTACGAGCAGTACGCGCAGACGACCGTCCACGACTACCTGTTCGGCGGACAGGAGAACGTCAGCGCCACGACGCTCACCGACAACACGCTGCACGACGCCCGCGCCGACGCCGACTACCCGAGCACCGCGCTCGTGGCCCACGAGTTGGGCCAGGAATGGTTCGGCGACTACGTGCAGGGCCGCGACTGGGCGGACATCTGGCTCAACGAGGGTTTCGCGACCTACATGGAAGCCCTGTACACGCAATACCACGACGGCAACGACGCCTTCCGCTACGAGATGGTGCAGGACGAAGAAACCGCGCGGGCGCAGGACCGCCGCGACTATCTCCGCCCGATCGTCGATTGGCACTTCGACGACCCGTTGGACA
>DASYXE010000317.1:0-2000 GCA_035935375.1 Gemmatimonadaceae bacterium
CCGAACACGATCTGCTGCGCGCCTAACGCGGAGCCTTCGGCCACGACCGTGATTCTCGGGAACACGAGCTCCGGGTAGATGGCCGATGGCAGCTGAAGCGCCGCGCCGATGCCGGCGGCGCTGAGCAGCGCCACGATGAGATAGATGAACCGGCGCTGCTGGACGAGATGATCGAAGAGGCTCACGGCTTGACCGGCACGATCTTCGCACTGTCGGCGACGCCGTACGCGCCGTAGGTGACCACGCGTTCGCCGGCCGCCACGCCCTTGAGGATCTCGGCGTCGCTCTCGGTGCGCGCGCCCACGTCCACGTCGCGCGCGTGCGCGACGCCGGACGAATCGACGACGTAGACGCGATACCCTTCACCTTCGGGCACCAGCGCCTGTGCCGGGATGGAGACCGCGTCGGCGTGCACCGCGATGTCGATCCGACCGAACACCGTTTCGCCGATGCGCAGCGCGCGCGCGGGATGCTCGAGCCGCGCGCGCACGCCCACGCTGCGCGTGGCCGAGTCGAGGGTGACGGCCACGGATTGAACGAGTCCCTTGCCTAACGGTTCGCCGCCCGCATTCGCGCCCGCCGCGAGCGACACGCTGTCGCCCGTGCGCACGCGTGCCGCCACGGCAGGGGAGAGCGCGAGCACGATGTCGAGCGCGCTCGGATCGGCGACCTCGACCACGGGCTGGCCCGGGTCCACCGATTGGCCTAACACGCCATTGAGGCGCGTGACGACGCCGGCGATCGGTGTGCGCAGCGTGGCCAGATCGACGTTCCGTTGGGCAGCGGCGAGTGCGGCCTGCGCCTGCGCCAGGTCGGCGGACGCCGTCTCGGCATCCTTCCGCGGCGCGATGCCCTGGTCGGCGAGGCGCGTCGCGCGGTCGAAGCTCGCCTGGGCGGTGGCGACGGCGGCCTGCGCGCTCTTGGCCGCGGCATCGAACGGCGCGCGGTCGAGCTCCACGAGCGCCTCACCGGCGTGCACGCGTGCGCCGACGGACACCTCGATGCGCGCGACGCGCGCCGTCGCGGGTGCCGACAGCGCGGCGAGGGCCCACGGCCTCGCGGTCACGGTGCCGATCGCGTCCACCGTTTCCACGAACGGATGGCGGGTGGCTTGCGCGATGCGCGCGCCCACCACCGGCGGTGGTCCGGCGCCCGTGTCATCGCCCGCGTCGCCACCGTGGCGGCACGACGCGGCCGCGATGACGAGCACACACAGGATCAGGTATCGTGGCATTTACGGAGCCTTGCTGGAAGCGGTCGCCAGCCTGAGCGCGGCATCGGCGATCTGTGCGGCGGCGACGTCGTCGACGAACTGGAGCAGCAGGCCGCGCGCGTTGCGCTGCGCTTCCAGTACGTTAGGCAGCGCCGATGCGCCCTCGGCGTAGGCGGCGAGCGACATGCGCGCGACGGTGTCGGCGCCGGCCACCAGCCGCCGGTCGCGCTCCGCGCGCGCGATGGCCAGCGCCCGCTCGCGCGTCGACCGCAGACGCTCGGCGTCGCTCTCGCGGGTGGCGAGCGTGAGTTGGGCGCGCGCGCGGTTGCGGGCCGCTTGCGCGGACGCGATCGCACCGCCGTGACGGTCGAACAACGGCAGCGGCAGCGTGACCCCAAAGAGCGGCAATGCACCGGGCTCCTGGCCGGTGGGGTCTCCGCCTTCGATCCCGGCCTGGAATGACGGCGCCGCGAACACGTTGCGGCGCTCGAGCGCGTACGACCGCTCGGCCGCGGCGACGTCGGCGCGCGCGGCCGCCACCGCGAATGGCGCGACGCTGTCGCCGGGCGCCGGCGGATCCGCCGCGGGAATGTCGAGGCTGTCGGTGAGGATGACCGCGAGCGTGTCGGCCGTGATGCCCATCAAGCGTTGCAGGTCGAGCAGCGCCAACAGCGCAGTGAGCGAGTCATCCTGCGCGGTATTCTCGAGTTGGCCCGCGTTGATTTCGGCCACGCGTACGTCGAGCTGGCTCGCATCGCCCGCCTGGAGGCGGCGCTGCGCCATGTGG
>DASYXE010000318.1:0-3427 GCA_035935375.1 Gemmatimonadaceae bacterium
GTGAGGTCTCGCTCCGTGCCGTGCTCGGTGCGACGCGCGGCCGCATCGCGCGGCTGCTGGTCACCGAAAGCCTCATGGTGTCCCTCGCCGGCGCCGCGGCCGGCATGGCGTTAGGCGTTCTCGGCGTGCGGGTGTTGGTGGTCGTCGGCCCGCAGGTCTCGCGACTGGCCGATGCACACGTGCACGTGCGGGCGATCCTGTTTGGGGTGGCGTTGGCGTTGCTCGCCGGCATCGTGATCGGCGCGTATCCGGTTCTGCATCTGGCGCGCGGCGGTGGCGGTGGCGGCGTCCTCGGCGGCGAGCGCTGGGTGGGCGGCACGCGGCGGACGCACGCATTGCGTGCCGCGTTTGTGGTCGCCGAGTTTGCGTTGGCGTTGCCGCTGCTCGCGGCAGCCGCGCTGCTGCTCAACAGCTTCGTGCGGTTGCAGCGAGTGAACCCAGGTTTCGATCCCGCGCACGTGTTCACGGTGAGCGTGTCGCTGCCGTCGGGGCGCTACGCCGACGATACCGCAATCTCGACGTACTGGACGCGTGCGCTGAACACCGTACGCACCGTGCCCGGAGTGGTGGCGACAGGGTTAGCGGACCAGCTGCCGCTTTCCGGCGGCGGTCCTGATTTCACGAACAACTTCGACATCATCGATCGGCCCGTTCCACCGGGCACCGCGCAGCCCACGGTTCCGTGGAACGTTGTGACTCCTGGCTACTTCACGGCGCTGGGCGTGCGTCTGTTGGAGGGCCGCATGTTCACGCCGACTGACACGGGCGGACAGCATCCGGTGCTGATCGTTAGTCACTCGTGGGCGCAGAAGTATTTTCCGGATGGCACTGCCGTTGGCCGCAAGTTAGTGCTGAGTGGATGCACGCGGTGTCCACTCGCCACGGTCGTCGGCGTGGTCGGCGACGTGGCGTACATGAACCTCGGCGATGTTCCGGAAGGCGCGTACGAGCCGCTGACGCAAGCGTGGGGGCGCACGGTTTCGCTTGTCGTGCGCACGACGGGCGATCCGGCCGCGGCGATGCCGGGCGTGAGCGCGGCGCTCCGATCGGTCGAGCCGTTGGTGACGCTCGCCGACGCGACGCCAATGGCCGAGCGCTTTGCCGCCTCCATCGCCGACCCGCGGCACGGTGCGTCGTTAGTCGCCGGTTTCGCGCTGGTCGCGGTGCTGCTCGCAGCGATTGGGATCTTTGGCACGCTGTCCTACACCGTGAGCATGCGGAGCCGAGAGATCGGGGTTCGGCTCGCGTTGGGCGCGACGCGACAGGCGGTGACCGGGATGATCGTCCGGCGCGGCATGGCGCACGCCGCGTTGGGCGCAGCGTTCGGCTTTGTCGCGGCGTTGCTCGCGACGCGATGGCTCACGTCCAAGCTGTTCGAGGTGAGTCCTGCCGATCCGCTGACGTTAGGCGGAGTGGTTGTCGGACTGCTCGCCGTGGCGCTCGCGGCCAGTTGGGTGCCGGCGCGGCGCGCGGCGGCGATCGACCCGGCCGAGGCGATCCGCGCCGAATTGCCCGGTTAGGCCACGGCTGGGCGGCCGCTGTCGGCCAGGTCGAGCGCGCGCAGCAACAGGCGGTCGCCGCGGTGGTCTGCTGGCTTTGGGAATCTGGTTAGTCGCGCGGTGATTCGAGTTGGGGCTCGCCGGAAATGAATCGACTCACATCGCATCCCTTCGCATCAGCTGGTTCGCCTCCGCGTAGGGAAGCGCATCTTTCGCGAACGCGAACGTACCGTGTTCCATCATCTCCCTCGAGCCGCTCACCTATTTCCGATTGCTCGAGACGCGCGCGAGGTTCGCGACAGACGCGGGTCAGCATGGAAGACGGGCACCTCGTGCTGCGCCTCGGTAACCTCGACTACGTCGGCGACCTCGAGTACTGGCACGACGACACGTTCCGGGTCACGTGGCGTTACCACTATTACGGAACGCAGTACGTCACCTTCGATCTCAATGAGCTCGGTCAGCCTACCCGACTTTCCATGGGCCGCGGATCGATCCACTTCGAGCGGGTGCGGGCCACGCCTGGCGGGTGAACACGGCGCTCAACGCGAGTCAACGCGACGGCTCGCTCAAGGACGAGCTGCGCCGTGCGCCGGTTCGTCGAAGCGATTCGCGGCGAGTTGGTGATTGTGGCGGAGTTCCCCGACGGCGCCGTGCGCATCAGTCAATTCGCCGAGCTCGATCGAGCATCGTAGGGCCAGGCACGCTGCCGCGCTCTTGCGTCCGCAGTGGCCTTGCGCTTCGCACGATGCGAAGTGATTGTCGAGTTTGAATGCCCATCGATTGGCAGTCGAACCTCGAGGATTTCTTCGCCGAGCTCGAGCGAGGCGGACCGTACGAGTCCATGGACGACGTGAGTCGCGCCGTGGAACGGATCGCACGTCGCCATAACAACCAGCCGGAGTCAGCGCTGGGCGGCCTAACGCCGTATCAATTGTATCGTCTTCTCGCCGACGACTGGTCGTCGCCACGCGCCGTCCTCCACCTGAACGACTCGCTCACACTCGATGAGTTGGCCGGCGCGCCTCTCCTGGCCGACGCGCGCACGGTGCTCGACTACATCGCCGCCGAAGGGCCGGTCGCCGAGACGCCGAGGCGGAATCTCAAGCGCGCGGCGGTCGCCGCACTCTGGCCGCGATTGATACTCCCGGGTTTCTTTCCGGGGATCGACGATCCAGACGGACGCCTGCCGCGCGACGAAGACGAGGCGTACTGGCTGATGCCGCTGCGATACGCGCTGGAGCTCGCCCGCCTAACTATGAGGCGGAAGGGCGTCCGCATCACGCCACGAGGCCGGGACCTGGCGCGTGCAGAGAACGCCGGAGCCCTCTACGCGTTGTTGTTCCGCACGGTATTCCGGCAACTCAACCTCCAAGTGTTCGACGGCGAGCGCCACGCGGGGCTTCAACAAACGCTCGGGTACACACTGTTTCAACTTGGCGAATGTGCGCGCCACTGGGCGTCTGCCGCCGTGCTCGCCGAAACGGCGTGGCTCGACAGCGGCAAGGATCCGTTGCAACCCTGGGAGATCCAGAGCGACGTGGACTATCGCTATCGCGCGCTCGCCAACCAGGTGCTGCGTCCGCTCGCGGCGTTCGGCCTGCTCGAAACGCGACCACTCGTCGAGCCCGAGCCGCGCGTGTTCCGCGATACGCTCGAATATCGCGTCTCGCCGCTGTTTGGCCGGTTTTTCCGCTTCGACCTCGACGCACCCGACCCGCTAGGTATTCGGATAGTGCGTTAGTTCCCTCGGGGAAAGCGCGTAGCCGCAGGTCTGATGAAACTTGATCACGGCTTGAGCCGCGCCCGACGTTGTTGTTCGATGACGAGGATCCGCGGCGAGGCTGGCCGCATTCCGAAAGACAACCCAGCAACGCGGCCTGCCGGCGCTCGGATAGAACACAGCACGGGCCATACGGTCCTCCGTT
>DASYXE010000319.1:0-4364 GCA_035935375.1 Gemmatimonadaceae bacterium
GACGCGCTCCATTAGTGGAACACGCGATAGATCGCGTTGGCCTGATCGTCGCTCACCAGGACCGACCCATCCGTGTACACCATCACGTCCACCGGACGTCCCCATCGGCTGCCATCGGGCCGCTGCCACCCCGCGATGAAATCTTCATACGACACGGGCAGGCCGTTCGCCACCCGGACACGCACCACCTTCGCGCCCGTCGGAACGTCGCGGTCCCACGACCCGTGAAACGCCACCAGCAGGTCGCCGCGATACTCGTCCGGAAACGCCGTCGCGGCGGTGAGGAACGTCATGCCTAACGGCGCCGAGTGCGCCTGGATCTCGAGGGCCGCGGGAACGGTCCCCGCGCAGCGTGCCGCATCGTGGTACTCCGGGTTCGGCACCGCGGCACCGTGATCCGTGTAGCAGTAAGGCCAGCCGTAGTCGCCGCCATCGTGCAGGATGTTGATCTCGTCCGGCGGCAGGTTCTGGTGGTCCGGCGGCAGATTGTCCCGCTCGTTCTGCGAGACCCACATGTCGTGCGTGGTCGGATTCACCGCCATGCCGACGGCGTTGCGCAGTCCGAACGCAAAGCGCTCCCCATGCTGTCCGTTGGCATCGAACCGCATCACCGATGCACGCTCCGAATCCGTCTCCACGCACAGATTGCACGACGAGCCGATCGACACGTACATCATGCTGTCGGCCCCGAAGACGATGGTTCGCGTCCAGTGTCCCCCACCGCCGGAGATCGACGTCACGTTTTCCGGCGACGCCATCGCCCGGCCGTCGGCGCCTAACCGGACGCGCACGACGGTCGACGTGCTCGCGATGTAGAGGTATCCGCCGTGGAAGGCCAGCCCGTGCGGCCGGTCGAGTCCGCTCACGGCCGTCGCGACGCTGTCGGCCACGCCGTCACCGTTCACATCCCACACGCGCACCACTTTCCCCGCCGCGGACTCGCTCGCGTATACCGCGCCGTCGGGGCCGAGCGCCATGAACCGCACGCCCGGAAGATTGCGAGCGAAGTACGCCACGTGGAATCCGCTCGGCACCGTCAGCTGGCCCGCCAGCGCGGCGCTCGTGCTGTCCACCGGTGACGTCGGTGACGCCGCGCGATCCTGGGTCGAGCAGGCCGCCGCCGCCGCGACCACGACGCCACCCACCCACCGCCATCGCCCCACGGACCCTCCCGCGTCGAGCTCCCGTTAGGAATCTGTCTCCGCGTACACCCCGTCGAGCGCGCTCGACCCGACGGGCATGTGCTGCGCCCGGCTCTCCAGCGCCTCCGCCTCGCCGCGCTCGACCTCGGCCGCCGCGTCCGCCGCGATCTCCTCGAGGCGCGCACGCGACACGCCGGCGTCGGAGAGATACTCCTCGTAGAGCGCCACCGGATCGCGCCGGCCCCACGACGAGAACAGCGACGCCGAAAACGTCTGCCGGGCCTCGGCTTCGTCGTGCGTCGCGTGGCCGCCCATGCGGAACGTCTCCGCCACGAGGAGCGCCGGTCCCTCGCCGCGCCGGCAGCGCGCCACCGCCAGCGCCGCCACCGCGTACGCATCGAGCACGTTGTTGCCGTCGAACACGCCGCCCCACATGCCGTACGCCTTGGGCCAGTCGGCGAAATTCCCGTGCCCCGCCGCCACATGGTGCTGCTCGAGGCGTGTGCCTAACGCAACCTGGTTGTTCTGGATAATGAATATCGCCGGCGCCCGCTGCACCGCCGCGAAATTCAGCCCCTCGTGCGCCACCCCGGCCTTCGTGCTGCCATCGCCGATCCACGTCATGGCCACCGCATCCTGCCGGCGCAGGCGGAACGACAGCGCGATCCCCGTCACCACCGGCACGATGTCGCCCACGTGGCTGATCGGCGGTAACACGCCCGTCGACAGATCGCCGTAGTGGCCATCGCGGCCGCGCGACGGGCCGTCCGCCGTCCCCATGTACGCGCGCAGCGTGTCGGCGACCGACATGCCCATCTCGAGACACGCACCGCCGTTGCGAATCATCGGCGCCGCCACGTCGCGCGCCGCACTCCGCGCTGCCTCGTCGCCCCGCCGGAGCGCGTGCACCGGGCCGATGGTCGCCGCCTCTTCGCCCGTGCCTAACCACGCCTTGGAAATCACGCCCTGCCGCACCATCCGCTTGAGCGCCACGTCGGTCAGCCGATTGCGCACCAACGCCCGATACAGCGAGAGTCGCGCGTCTTCATCGAGGGCGTCCACCATCTCGGCGCGCGCCGGGTCTCGCGCGATCGTCGCGCGAAACGCATCGACATCTGCGTCGACGCGCGTCCATGCCGTGTACTCCGGCGGATCGAATGCCGCGAAGCGTTGCATTGGCTCAAGTTAGGGACGAAGAGCCGCGCTCGGCAACGCCGGTCGAGTCGAGCGGGCTAGAGGAACCCATCAGCCGGTTTCGTGCCGCGCGAGCGAGCGGCCGCCGGAGCGGGTGCCGTCCTCGCCTCAGCGCTCGCGCGCCGCCGCGGCAAAGGCCGACGCGAACTGCGGCGCCGTCTGGTACCGGTCCCCAGGATCCCGCGCCAGACTGCGCAGCAGCACTTTCTCGACCGCCGACGAGAATCCCAGCTCGGGACGCATCGCGCGGAGCGGCATGGGGTCGCCCTTGAGGCGCGCGATCATCATGTCCTGCTGCGTCTTTCCGCTGAAGGGCAGCTGCCCGGTCAGCAGCTCGTACGTCATGAGACCGAGCGAGTAAATGTCGCTCCGCGCGTCCAGCGGCTTCCCGCGCAATTGTTCGGGACTCATGAATTCCGGCGTGCCTAACACGATGCCGGTCGCCGTCAGCTTGCGCACCTCGGCGCCCACGCGGCGCTCCTTCGCCAGGCCGAAGTCCATCACGACCGCCCGGGTCGTTCCATCGGGCCGCGGACAGAGCATCACGTTCTCGGGCTTCAAGTCGCGGTGCACGATACCGAGCTCGTGGGCCACGTCGAGGCCCGCCGCGATCTCGGACACGAACTGCGACACCACGCCCAACGCGAGCTGGCCCTCGCGGATCGCGCGATCGCACAACAGCTCGCCGTCCATGTACGGCATCACGACGTAGACCACGCCGCCGGATGCTTCGCCTAACCGAATGATGTGGCACACGTTCGGGTGCGCGAGCTTGCTCGCGAGCTCGGCCTCGCGCCGGAGCCGCGCCATCGCGTTGTCATCGCGGCTCAATGCCGGCGACAACATCTTGATCGCCAGCGTGTCCCCGGTCTTCGCGTCCGTCGCGCGATACACGAACGACATGCCGCCTTCGCCCACTTTCTCCTCGATCCGGTATCGGCCGTCCAACGTCTGCCCAACGAGCTGCGCCAGCTCGGCGGTCGGCTCGCGAACGTCCGTCGCCGCCACCGCGCCCGCCGCGGCCGATGACCGCGACCGCCGATTCTGCCGCGCCGCGCGCGCCTCCTCGAGATGGACGGGCTCGAACACCCGGGCGTGCGATGGCGCGCGACCCGGCGTCTCCCCGGGCTCTTTCGGCGCCGACGACGGCGGCGGCGGAATCGAGACGTGCTCGAGTCGCGTCCCATCGCGCGTGCAGAAGCGCGCCTCCTCGGGATAGGTCGCGCCGCACGTTGGGCAGTACGTCCCGTGGGTCACGAGCACACCCGGTTGCGACCTTGCGCCTTGGCGCGGTACAGTGCCTCGTCGGCCACGGCGATCAATTCCTCGGGCGAATTCACGCGCGGCGACGGCACGGTCGCGACCCCGATGCTGACCGTCACGCGCAGCCACCCATATTCGCCGCCCGTCACCGGCGGCGTCTCCTCCACGCGGGCGCGAATACGCTCTGCTAACGCAACGGCGCCTTCCTCGCCCGTCTCGGGCAGCACGACCAAGAACTCTTCGCCGCCGAAGCGCGCCACCACGTCCACCGCGCGCGCCTCGCGTTGTAACACCCGCGACACGCCACGCAGCACCTCGTCGCCCACGACGTGGCCGTACGAGTCGTTGATCGCCTTGAAGTGATCGAGATCCACCATCAAGACCGAGAGGTGCAACGCGTACCGGCGCGCGCGCTCGAGCTCCGACGTGAGCCGCTCCATCAGCGCGCGCCGATTGTGCGTCTGCGTGAGCGGGTCCGTGAGCGCCAGCACCTCGAAGCGCGCCTTGTCCGCGCGCGTGGACTCGATCATCTGCGCGCGCCGGATCGCCGCGACGGCCGCGCGAACCACCGTGTCCGCGAATTCGACGTCTGACCGCGCGAGCGGTGCCTCGTCCAACAATGTCCGCAGGAAGATCACACCGGCCTGCTCGCCGTCCAGTCGGAATGGCAACGCGACCACCGACCGATAGGGTACCAGCGTCCCTGCCGCCGCCCAATCCAGGCGCACGTCGTTGTACAGCGCGCTCGCGTCCACATCCTCGATG
>DASYXE010000320.1:0-4573 GCA_035935375.1 Gemmatimonadaceae bacterium
AGCGCTGGAGCGCTTCCGACGTGTAGTTCGTATCGGGCGCCGCCGCGAGAAAGTTCCCGCCTAACCCGACGAACACCTTGACTCGGCCCCGGTGCATCGCCTCGATCGCGCATACCGTGTCGTAGCCGTGTTTCTCGGGCGGCTGGAAATGAAACTCGCTCGCCAGACACGCGAGGTATTCCGGGCTCATCTTCTCCCAGATGCCCACGGTGCGATCGCCCTGCACGTTGCTGTGCCCGCGGATCGGCGCGACGCCCGCGCCGCGGCGGCCCATGTGCCCGCGTAGCAGAGCGAAGTCCACGATCGTCTGGACGTTGGCCACGCCGTTCTTGTGCTGCGTGATGCCCATCGCCCAACAACAGATCATTCGCTCCGACGTGATCGCGACATGCGCGGCTTCGCGGATCATCTCTCGCGACACGCCGCTCTCCTCGACGATGCGCTCCCACGATTCGTTGCGAATGTCGGCCGCGAAGGCGTCGAAGCCCTCGGTGTGATGCGCGATGAAGTCGTGCGCGAGCACGCGTCCGCCGGTACGCTCGTCGGCGTCGAGCATCTCCTTCATGATCCCTTTGAGTACCGCCACGTCGCCGTTGATGCGCACCGGCACGAACAAACACGCCAGGCGCGTCGCGGCACCGAGGAGGTCGAGCGGCTTCTGCGGGTTTTCGAACCGCATGAGCCCCGACTCTATGAGCGGATTCACGCTCACGATCCGGCACCCGTTCCGTACGGCCTTCTGCAGCTCGGTGAGCATGCGCGGGTGACACGTGCCGGGATTCTGGCCGATGATGAAAATCGCGTCGGCCGCCGCGAAGTCCTCGATGCGAACGGTCGCCTTGCCGAAGCCGATGACCTCGCTCAACCCCGTCCCGCTCGACTCGTGACACATGTTCGAGCAGTCCGGGAGATTGTTCGTGCCGAACTGGCGGGCGAACAACCCGTACAGAAACGCCGCTTCGTTGCTCGCGCGCCCCGACGTGTAGAACACCGCTTCGTTAGGCGACTCGAGCGCGCGCAGCTGGTCGCCGATCATCGCGAACGCGTCCGCCCAGTCGATCGGCTCGTACCGATCGGACCCCCGACGCCTCACCATCGGATGCGTGATGCGGCCCAGGCCATCCAGCTCCACGTCGCGGCAGTCGAGCAGCGAAGAAATACTGTGTTGGGCGAAGACCTCCGGCGTGAGGCGCCGCGTCGTGGCTTCTGCCGACACGGCTTTCGCACCGTTCTCACAGAACTCGGCGCGCTTTCGGTGACCGTCGGGATCGGGCCACGCGCAGCTCGGACAGTCGAAACCATCTTTCTGGTTCAGCTTGCGCAACGTGCGCGTCGCGCGCCGCGGTCCCATCTCCTTGACACCGAAGTGGAGCGTCTCGTAGATGGATCGAATGCCGGCCGCCGTCGTGTCGCGACGACCGTCGTGCGCGCCGTGGGCCTCCAACGGAGGCTCCGCGCCCTCCGCGCCGTGTGCGAGGTGCGCCGTCGGATCCGTCGGTTTGACGGTCCGCGCCTGATTGGGCGCGCTGTTTTCGTCGTGCTCGTGGCGATGCATGGCAGGCACGCTGCGCAAGAACGCTGCCCGACAGCCCCGCGGAAACCCCTCAGTTCACGCCCACGCCTACTGGTATCCGGCGGCTTGCAGCCGGAACAGCTCGGCGTACAGTCCGCCGCGCGCCACGAGCTCGGCGTGCGAGCCTTCCTCCACGATCTGCCCGCGCTGAAACACGATGATGCGATCCGCCATTCGTACCGTCGAGAAGCGGTGCGAAATGAGCACGGCCATGCGACCCGCGACGAGCTCGGAGAATCGCACGAAGACTTCGTACTCTGCGCGCGCATCGAGCGACGCCGTGGGCTCATCGAGAATGAGCACCTTCGCGTCGCGCATGTACGCGCGGGCCAACGCGACTTTCTGCCACTCGCCGCCCGACAGGTCGACGCCGCCGTCAAAACGGCGTCCGAGCATCTGCCGATATCCCTCGTTGAATCGCGGCAGCAACACCGACGCCAACGACTGCTCGGCGGCAGTCGAGAGCACCTGAGGGACCGGCTCGACCGCATGGCCGTTCTCACGCGGCCGTCGCAGCGTCGCAGGGCTCGAGTCGAACGCCCACTCGGGCGGCACGGATTCGATCGCCACATCGTTCGACCCGACGCGATCGAGATAGTCGCGCACGCGATCGATGTGCCCGACGCCAATGTTCTCATCGAACCGCATGTCGAAGCGCACGAAGTCCTGGAAGATCACGCCGATGGCGCGCCGCACCGACTGCAGATCGTACTCTTTGATGTCGAGTCCGTCGAGCAGAATGCGGCCTTCGGTGGGGTCGTACAGGCGCGCCATGAGCTTGGTCACCGTCGTCTTGCCGGCGCCGTTCTCGCCAACGAACGCGAGCCGCTCGCCGGGGCGCAGGCTGAAGTTGACGTGCCTAACGGCCCACAGGTCGCTGCCAGGATACTGGAAGCCGACATCCTCGAACACGAAGCCGTCGCGGATCGGCTCCGGGACCGTTGGCGCGCCCGGCCGCGACACCATGTTCGGCCGCATGTCGAAAAAGTCGAACATGTCCTTGAGGTACAGGCTTTGTTCGTAGATGTCGCTCGCCGAAATGAGCAGCCGCTGGATGATGTCGCGGCTGCGCCCGAACGATCCGGCGAGGAAGGTCAGCGTTCCGATCGAGATCACACCGCCCACGGCTCGCAGCAGGATGATCACGTACGCGCCGTAGTATCCGAGCATCCCGAGCACGGAGAGCGCGGTGCTCACGATGCCTTTGCGGATCGACAGCTGCTTGTTCTCCTCGTAGAACCGGTCGGCGAGCACCCGATAGCGATCGATGAGCCACTGCGCGAGTCCGAACATCTGCACTTCTTTGGCGTTCGTATCGCTCGCGGCGAGATAGCGCAGATAGTCGAGCTGCCGCCGCTCGGGCGTCCACCGATACAACAACGAATACTCGAGCGACGCGTAGTGCGTCTCGCCGATGAACGACGGCAAGACGGCGGCGGCGAGCAGCAGCACGAGCCACGGACTGAACACCAGCAGTGCGGTGCCTAACGAAGCCAGCGTGAGCGTGTCCTGCGACATCGAGAGCAGTTCGGACAGGAGCCCGATGCGGCCGACGGTTTGCCGGCGCGCCCGCTCGAGTTGGTCGTAGAACGCGGGATCCTCGAACTGCTGCAGGTCGAGCGTCGCGGCGTGCTCCATCAACCGGACGCTCGTGTAGTTGGAGAAGAGATCGCCCAGGAGACTTTCCACCAACGCCGACGCGCGGGCCAGCACCTCGCCCGCCACGACAATCGCGATCTCCAAGGCCACCAGCTTCCACAACGACGACAGATGGGAATGGTCTCGCCGGAGGGCAATGACGGCATCAATGATGAGCTTGCCGATCCACAGCGTCGCCACGGGAATGAACGCGCGCGCGACGCGCAGCACCGCCATCGTTGCCGTGAATCCGCGATGGGTCGTGTACACCATGCGCAGCAGCGGCGGTACGTACCGAAGGGCCGCGACGCGCTGACCCCACGTCGGGTTGGTGCTCCGCTCCGGAGGGAGTCGACGAGCTGATCCTGCCATGTGTTGAAACCTAACCGGCCTCGAAGTGTTCACACCCGCTGCCGCAACAAACGTCAATCGAGGTCCGTGCGGTTCCCGAGATCGTGTGGTGCGATCGTGGCAGCAACGCTGGTGTGCTGGTCGTCTGCGCTGCGCGCGGCGCCGCCGGCGGCGGCACGCACGCGCCCCCGGTTCACGCCCGGCGGCGCACGCGAGCTCGTCTGCGCGCGGTCAGTAGTGGAGAATTTCCTTGATCGCGCCCAGGATGCGGGCGCCTAACGACGGCCCGCCGTGCTCCGCGCAGTACATCGTCGGCTCCGTGCCCAACCGGAACCATTCGAGCTGCGTGTGCGGGCACCAGGCCGTGGCGAGCTCGCCGTTATCCGCGTCGATGAGCCGCGAGACGAGTCCCGCCGGGGGCCGCCAGGGTGCATCGCGGACGCCCTGCGGCCAGCCGTGCTCGTAGAACTCCGCCCACGCCGGCGCCGCCAGCCGGCCGCCCGTGGCCCCATCGCCTAACGAACGCGGCGTGTCGTAGCCGAACCAGACCCCGGCGACCAGCGACGGCGTGTAGCCAATGAACCAGACGTCCGCGCCGTTGTTCGTCGTGCCGGTCTTGCCCGCGATCGGCCCGCGCGCACCCATCGACCGCACCGCGCGCCCGGTGCCGTCGTTCACCACCGATTCCAGCATCGATGTCAGTTGAAACGCATCGCGCGGATCGAGCGCCGGCACCGGCTGCGCCGCATCGTTCGACCACAAGACCCGGCCGCCGGGCCCCTCGATGCGGCGCACCAGGCGTGGCGCGACCCGGTTCCCCCCGTTGGCGAACGGCGCGTACGCCGTCACCAGCTCGAGCGGCGTCACTTCCAATGCGCCTAACGCAATGGATGGAACGGGCGCCAGCCGGCTGGTGATGCCGTTCGCGCGCGCGAGCGAGACGATGTGCGCCTCGCCGACGGCGTGGCCGAATCGCACCGCCGCCGCGTTGGACGAGTGCTCGATCGCGCG
>DASYXE010000321.1:0-2955 GCA_035935375.1 Gemmatimonadaceae bacterium
TCTCCTGTGTGAGAGGAAGAATACGACAGAGAGCGCGCTTTGTCAAGTATATAAGATCGATATTTTTTGATTGTATGGAGGGCTGATGTCCGAGAAGACCACGAACCAGACCACGCTCCACGAGATTCGCGAAATCGTCCGTTCGCGCTATGGCCGCGTTGCGCAGCAGGTCGCCGACGGCGCGCCTAACGTGTCATGCTGCGGCACCGGTGAGTCGTCCGGCTGCTGCGGCTCGGCGAACGAAACGTGGGATCCCATCACCGCCAATCTCTATGACGCCGGCCAGACGGCTGGCCTGCCGGCCGAAGCACTCCTCGCGTCGCTCGGCTGCGGCAACCCGACCGCGCTCGCCGAGCTCCACGAAGGCGAGACGGTACTCGACCTCGGCTCCGGCGGCGGCATCGATGTCCTGTTGTCGGCCAAGCGCGTTGGACCGAGCGGCAAGGCGTACGGCCTGGACATGACCGACGAGATGCTCGCGCTCGAGAACAAAGCGAAGGCAGGCGCCACGAACGTCGAATTCCTGAAGGGACACATCGAGGCGATCCCGCTGCCGTCGAACACAATCGACGTCATCATCTCGAACTGCGTGATCAATCTCTCGGGCGACAAGCGTTCGGTGCTGGCCGAAGCGTTCCGCGTGCTCAAGCCGGGCGGCCGCTTCGCGGTGAGCGATGTAGTTGTCCGCGGCGGGCTGCCTAACGCCGTGAAGGCGAGCATGCCGCTCTGGACCGGGTGTGTCGCCGGTGCGCTCGAGGAGCAGGAGTTCCTCGATTTGCTCGCCGATGTGGGATTCCAGAACCCGAGTATCGAGCCGACGCGCTTGTACACGCGCGACGATGCGGCCGCACTGCTCGCAGGAACGGGTCTGGATGTGAGCCTCGCCGAACAGGTGGAAGGCAAGATCATGAGCGGCTTCGTGCGTGCAACGAAGCCGGCTGCGGTCGGTTCGAGTTCGCGGCAGCCGCGTTCGAGCCTAACGCAGGCGCCGCCTCAGCGTGAGTGTGGATGCACCGACGACTGCTGCCGATAGATCAGCGTATCCGGAGCAATAAGGAGTAAAGATGACGACATCGTCCAACATCTCGGGCGCCACTCTCATTCGCCGCGCGAAACCCGACGACGCGCCCGCGATTGAGCGCTTGCTGATCGGTGCCGACCTGCCGACCGTCGGCGTGGCGGACATCCTACACGCGCACCCTGGTGATTTTTTCGTCGCCGAGACGGCGGTCGCGCCCTGGCAGATCGTTGCGGTGGCGGGGCTGGAGATATGCTGCGACTCGGCCGTTTTGCGGTCAGTTGCGGTTGACCCGGCGTGGCGCAGTCGCGGTCTCGGCCGTGAGCTCATCCGGCAAATCGTGTGTGACGCCGAGTCGCGCGGCATTCGCGCCCTGTATCTGCTCACGATGACGGCCGAGCACTATTTCCCGCGCTTGGGCTTCGAGCAGATCGAGCGGTCGTCGGTTCCGGGAGAGATCGCCGCGACGGTGGAATTCAAGTCGGCGTGTCCTGCCACGGCCGTCGCGATGAAGAGAGCGCTGGCGTGAAGTACGCGTTGGTGTCGGATGTACATGCCAACCTACCGGCGCTCGACGCGGTGCTGGCAGAGATCACCAGGCGCGGTAACGTGGACGCGACCTATCACCTCGGTGACCTGGTCGGCTACGCTCCCTGGCCTAACGAAGTGGTCGAGCGGCTGCGCGAGGCGGACATTCCCGGCGTGTCCGGCAATTACGATTCGACCGTCGCGACAGATTACAAGCACTGCGGCTGCCGCTATGAGGATCCGCGGCAGGAAGAGTTGTCGCACGAGAGCTATGCCTGGACACTAGCGCACGTCTCGCCGGAGGCCAAAGCGTACCTCGGTGGCCTGCCATTCCGGATCGACATTCGCCCGTTAGGCGGTCACGTCGCGGGCCCGACGCTCACGCTCGTCCATGGAACGCCGCTCAACAACACCACGTACTGGACCGAGGATCGGCCGGACGCGTTCTGCCTGAAAATGGCCGAGGGCGCCGGTGCGCGTCCGGGCGATGTGATCGCGTTCGGGCATACGCACAAACCGTGGCATCGCGTCGTGGACGGGATTCACTTCGTCAACACGGGGAGTGTGGGACGACCAAAGGATGGCGACTGGCGTGCAGGCTTCGCGATCGTCGACGTCGACGCCTCCATCACGGTCGAATTCGTGCGCGTCGAGTACGATGTCCAACGCACGATCGACGCGATTCGCCGCAGCGATTTGCCCGATGGCTTCGCGGAGTACCTGCGCCACGGCGGGCACGTGCCGGCATCCACGTGACGAGCGCGTTCAGGCGGTACGCGGCGGAATTTCTCGGTACGTTCATGCTCGTTGCGGTTGGCCCTGGCGCGGTAATGGTTGCAGCGTCGTCGCATGCCTTTGGCCAGACCGGAATCTCGCTCGCGTTCGGTGTCATCGTTACGCTCTGCGTCGCCTGCTTCGGGCATCTGTCCGGCGCACACATCAATCCCGCCGTCACGATCGGATTCTGGTCCGTCCGCCGCTTCCCGACGCGCGATGTCGTGCCGTACATCGCCGCACAGTGCCTGGGCGCCGTTGCGGCATCCGCTGCGCTGGTCTGGATCCTCGGTCCCGTCGGCAATTTCGGCGCGACCGTGCCGGTGGTGTCGACGGCGCGCGCGTTCGCTGTGGAAGGTGGCTACACCGCCATTCTCGGTCTCGTGATCATGGGCGTAGCCACCGACGCGCGGACACCAGCCGCGGTTGCGCCGTTTGCCATTGGCGCCACGGTGTTCGCGGGCGCTCTCGTCACCGGACCGCTGACGGGTGGCAGCTTCAATCCAGCGCGCACCCTGGGGCCGGCGTTAGTCGGCGGAGTCTGGAGCTCGCACTGGCTGTACTGGGCCGCGCCCGTGTTAGGCATGGTGATCGCGATGCGGACGTACGATGCGCTGCGCGCATCCGAGGCGTCG
>DASYXE010000322.1:0-8088 GCA_035935375.1 Gemmatimonadaceae bacterium
CCAAAGGACCACGACACGTCTGTCAGGAGAGGGAAGGATCTGCCTAACGCAGCACCGTCGGGGCTCGAGCGATCATCGCACGAGGGGTCGCCGTGGCCGAATCCCGCATCGCCGCATTGACTCTCCGCCATGGGCTCGCCAGTATCAAGCTCTGCGCGGCCTCCCGCCGCGTCATAGTCAGCGAGGTGCGCATGACGAACCTCCTCTCCACCCTGGCCGCGTCTCTAGCCTATTCCTCCCTTCTGTTCGTCTCCGGTAGTCGTCTCGACCCGGTGCGGCACGACGCCGCAACAACGCACACGTATTACATCGCTGCCGATGAGGTGCTGTGGGACTATGCGCCGTCCGGCACCGATCAAGTGAGCGGCCAACCCTTCAACGCAGTCGAAGAGACGTGGACCAAACGCGGGGCCCACCGAATCGGCACCGTGTACAAGAAGGCGCTCTATCGCGAGTACACGGACAGCTCGTTTCGCACGCTCAAGCCGCGCGACGCAGCCTGGGAGCACCTCGGTTCGCTCGGCCCGCTCCTTCGTGCCCAAGTGGGTGACACGATCCGCGTCGTGTTCCGAAATAACGGACACCACCCGTACAGCATGCATCCGCACGGCGTGATGTACGGCAAGGACTCCGAGGGTGCCGTCTACAGCGATAGCACCGCGGGCGCCCTGGCGCGCGGCGATGCCGTGCCGCCCGGAGGAACCCACACGTACGTATGGCCCGTGCCCGAGCGCGCCGGTCCAGCCGAGGGCGATGCGAGCTCCATTCTCTGGATGTACCACTCGCACGTGAACGAAGGGCGCGATGTGAACTCCGGCCTCGTCGGCCCGATCATTGTGACGCGTCGCGGCATGGCGCGCGCCGATGGATCACCCACCGATGTGGATCGCGAGTTCGTGATCGCCTTTGCGGAGACCAACGAGAATCTCAGCTGGTACATCGACGACAACATCAAAGCGTTCGTCGGCGAGCCGACGAGCGTTAGACCGGTGACCGGCTTCCCGTTCGTCGACCCGTTCGGGCTCAGCAACGTCAAACAGTCGATGAACGGCTTCCTCTACGGCAACGGCCCGATGCCCACGATGCGGACCGGCGAGCGCGTGCGATGGTACATCATGGCCACCACCAACGCCGAGGCCCACGCGCCGCATTGGCACGGCAACGTCGTCGTCTCGCAGCACATGCGCACCGATGTGCTCACGCTGCTCACCATGGGCATGCAGGTCGCCGACATGGTGCCCGACAATCCGGGCATCTGGCTCTTTCATTGTCACGTCGAACCGCACCTGAGGGCCGGCATGCAGATGCGGTTCCGGGTGACGGACGCCGCCGTGGTCGCGCGCTAGCCCGGTCGTCTGACGACCAAGACCTCTACCGCGCGAACCAGTACGAGAGTTTGATGAGGAAGATGTCGTTCGAGCGCTGAGCGAATAGCTCGCGCAAGTCGCCGCCGAAGGACTGCGTGCCTTGGATCGGGAACGAGCCATCCCGGCCCTGGCTCCAGACCAGAAACAGCGTCGAGCCGCGGCTGTACTCCCAGCGGAACACGAGATTCGACCGGAACTGCTGCACGTTGAATCCGCCCGGATCGTCGGTGACGGTCGTGTCGCCGTAGGGCTTGTAGCGCGCGGCGTAAGCGACCGCGTGCGGATCCGCCAGCTCGCGCACGTTGGTGTACGTCCCCTTGGAGACGAACGGCGACGCATACAGTTGGAGCGTCGCGTCAGGCGTGAACGCATAGTCCAGTCGCCAGGTGAGGCTCAGCGTCCGCTGCTCGAGGTGCGCGAACGTGTAGTGCAGCGCGTCCGCGGAGTCGGTGAACGTATTGAAGTACTGCGTGTCGTTGCGATTTCGCGTGTAGCCGCCGTACACCGAGGTGGAAAACCGCGACGAGACCTTGATGTCGAGCTCGGGCGACACGCTGAGCGACTGCGACCGGCCGCCGTCGCCGCGCCAATAGTTGACCGACACCGACGGCAGCAGCGCATCCCGGTCATCGCCCTGGATCTGGATCCACGGCGCGATGTACGGATCCTGCCGGATGGCCGGGCCGCCGCGCGCACAGCGGTCGCAGAACGTCGTGCCTAACTGGCCGATCGTGCCGCCCATGTGCAGCCACCACCGGTCGTTGAACTGCGCGTGGATGTTGCTGTTGAACGCGCGCTCGGTGGGGAGTCCGGCGTCGCTCCAGTATTGCCAGTAATTGAAATTCCAGCGGAACTGCTGCCACATTGCGTTAGGCGTCCGGAACGCCAGCGCCGCCCACGTGGTCCACTCCTGGCGGTCGGCTTGCAGCAGAAAACCCAGGTCGTTGATCTCGAACCCCGGCGAGCGCCGTTGGTACGCGGTTTCCCATTGCAAGAGCTTGCCGCCCACTTTGGCGGCGCGCACCTCGACGTTGGTGCCGGACAGCGACGTTCGCGTCGAGTCGAACGTGAGCGGTCCGTCCGGGCGCTGATACAGATGGACCGGATCCTGCTGCGTCAGCGCGATCGCCGCGGGACTCCCTGCCACCCGGCTCGCGTCCAACGAGCCGGACACTTCGTAGTCGCCCAGAAAACGGCGCCGCGCATCGATGCCGCCCGCGTACGCGCTCGAGTGGAGATACGGGCTGCTCGACGAGTCGGTCTGACGATTCACGCCCGTGAAGATGAACCCGACGCTGCCGTTTCCGTCGGCGTAGTCCTGGTTGGCGCGCACCACGGCATAGTTGGCACGCGGCTCGAGCGTCACATCGGCCGTACCGCCCACGCGGTCGGTGACGGCGTCCATCACGCCTAACGATAGGCCGTTGGCGAACCGGCCGGTGAGCTTGGCCGCGCCGAGGATGCGCGTCGCCTGCTCGGCCGTGGAGTCGTCGTACACGTCCGCCAGCTCCGGCGAGCGCCCGATGCGCCGTGAATAGAAGAGGCCTTCGCCCGTGTTGCAGTCGAGCACGACGACGCAGTTCACGTTGAACGTGAACAGTCCCTTGCCTTCGACGAAGAATGGACGCCGCTCGGAGAAGAACGTCTCGAACGCCGAGAGGTTGAGCTGCGATGGATCCGCATCCACCTGGCCGAAGTCCGGGTTCACGGTCGCGTTGAGCAGCAAGTCGGACGAGAGTTGGTACTTCAAGTCGCCGCCCATGCTCACCTGCTGATCACGATCGTATCCCGACGACGGCGGCCCCTGCACGTTTTTCGTGACCAGATACGGCGTGACCTCGAGGTCGCCGGGCCGCGCAAGTCCGTCGAGCCCCGTGAGCTCGCCGAATTGCGAGACGAGTCCCGAGCGCGACATCCGATAGAGCGGCCATGTGATGGTCTCCGTGTAGCGCTCGATCACCCGCCAGATGAGGATGCCGAACACGCCATCCGGGCGCACGTGATAGTGCAGCTGCGAGAGTGGAATGCGGTACTCCGCGGTCCATCCGAGCGAGTCGATGCGCGTCGCGACGTCCCAGATCGCATCCCACGAGGCGTCCTCCGTGCCGTCGTTGTAGATCGCATAGTCGCACTTCACGCCGGCGGGGTTCACGGAAAACTCGAAGCCGGTGCGATGGTCGTGGTACGAGTCGAGCAGGATCGTGATGTGGTCCGACGCCGTCTGGTCATCGCGGCGCGACAACAGGCTCACGATGCTGTCGGGATGCGGGTCGTACGCGCGCACGAAGACGTACAGGTTGTGCGCATCGTACGCGATGCGCGCCTCCGTGCGTGCTTTCGGCACGCCGCCTTCGGTTGGCTCGGCTTCCTGGAATTGGTCGATGACTGGCGTGGTCTTCCAGATGGCATCGTCATCTCGACCGTCGATCACGGGCGCGGCTGTCGCGAGCGTCGCTTGAACCGACGTGGCCGTGGCGCGACCGCTGGGAGCAGGCGTGGTTGCTGCTACGGATTGTACGGCTTGCAGCGCAAGCAGGAGCGAAAGACCGCCAAGCACCGAGTCGCGTCACAGGTGAAGTCAGCGTTTGGACAACGCGACCGGCGGATGGGTTTAAACGTTGGCGGATGACGTGGCAGGCCGGGCTTCTCGGCTCATGGGCACGCGGGCAACGGGCGGACACAACGGACACTGCCGATGTCCGCCCGATGCCTAACGCTCCTCACGGCTTGCTCGACGACGACGAGCCGCCGGCGCGCCATTCGCGGATCATCTTGATCTGCAGGTCCGAAAGCTGCTTCACCGCCTTCTGATCGCCGGCGCTCGCCCGCTGCGTCGCCTCGGTCATCTGCGGCTGATACTTCACGCTGATCGCCTGCCATTGCTCGAGCCGCGCGCGCGCCCCCGCGTCGCCGTTCGCCGCCTTCGACTGCACATCCAACATCTCCTGCTGGAAGGCCATCACGTCGCGCTGGTCAGCGTTAGGCGATGCCGATGCGGTCATCGCCGACGGCGCGCCGGCCACCGCTGAGCCGATGTGAGGCGTCAGGGCGGTGAGCGCCGTCGCTACGCCGAGCTTTGCGCCGAACGGCAGCTTGTGCGATCCCAAGGACTGGCCGATCGCCGAGGCTGCACTCGCGCCGCCGCCGTTCGCCGCCGCGGCAGCCGCCTGGGCCTTGCCTACCATGCTCGACATGCCGCCCGTTGCCACGTCGAGCGCTAGCGCCTTCGTGTCGATGCCGGTCTTCTCTTGCACGGCGTTGTTGGCTTTGCCCGCGGCGCTCAGCGCTTTAGCAAAGAAGGAACGGTGCTTCTTGGCGGTGTCGGCCGCGGCCGCCGCGCTGTCGGATGCAATCGACCCGTTCGAAACGGTGGTTGAGTCGTGCGCCGTCGAGTCGGCCTTGTGTTTTCCCTTCTTGAACAACCCGAATTGGGCGCTCGCGCTCGAGGAAACAGTTGACAGCATTGCGATCGCCAATCCAGCGACGATCGTCCGATGAACCAAACTTCCCGCTTGTGTCCGCATGATTCCTCCCGAGTGGAGCTGCCGCTGAGCGAGTCGAAGTCGTGCGCGTCTGGTGACGGTCATCTGGCGCGTCGTCCAGTCGGGCGTCATGTTAGGCGTGGCGGTGTACGCGGCCGTCAACGAGGGCGTCAAGTCCTTTCACGACAGCGCGAAGGACGATTCGCGCGACGTGGTCCCGCTCGCGGGTCTTGCTTGTCATGCTGCGTCTCCACACGCTCGGCGAACTGCGGCTCGAGGAGGCGGACGGCCGCACTGTTTTGCGCCGGCGAAAGCCGCTCGTGCTGCTCGCGTACATCTGCCGCCGGGCGCCACGGCCGGTCCCGCGCGCCGAGCTGGTCGACCTGTTGTGGGGCGAGCGTGCGGAGTCCAAGGCGCGCCAGTCGTTGAGGCAGGCGCTCCTCGAGCTGCGCCAGCACGTGGGCGATGCCCTCGCCATCGATGCCGAGTCGGTTGCGCTCCCCGACGGCGCCGTGGAGATGGACCTGACGCTGCTCGAGCGGGACGAGGGCGCGCGCCGCGACCGCGCTGCGGTCGAGAAGTGGGCGGGCGACTTCCTCGCCGCCGCTGAGGTCGACGCGGACCTGTCTCTTCGCACGTGGATCGAGACCGAACGCGCGGGGCTCCGCCGGCGGCTTGGTCTCTGCTTCGACCGGCTGCTCGACGCGGCCGAGCGCCGCGGCGACTGGCACGAGGCGATCGCGCTCGCCGAGCGCTGGTGCGAGGCCGCGCCGCTCGACGAGCGCGCGGCAACGCGGCTCATCGGCGCGTTTCGGTCCGCCGGCCGTCACGGCGCCGCGGTTGCCGCGCACGCGACCTTCGTCGCGCGGCTCCGCGACGCCGTCGATGCGGCGCCGTCGGCGGCGTTTACGTCACTCGCCGCATCCATTGATGAGGAAGCCCGCGACGATCCGGCCGGCCGCGACGCCGCGCCGGTCGCGCTTCCCTTCATCGGACGCGGCGACGCGTTCGCCGTGTTGATGGACGCGTGGCGGCGTGCCACGCAGGGACGCCTGACGGTTGCGCTCGTCGAAGGAGCGGCCGGGATGGGCGCGTCGCGGTTGTGCGCCGAGCTTGCGGCGAGCGTCGCCGGTACGCACCGGGACGTGGTGGTCGTGCGCCACGACAGCCGCGGGCGCTCTCCTGACGGAGCCGAGCCCCGGAGTGCGGCCCGGGCGATGTTCGCGCCGCTGGCCAGGGCGGCAGCGTTAGGCGGAATGGCGCCGGCGTCGCTCGGCTCGCTTCGCGCCTTGCTGCCCGACCTCTCTACACGTTTTCCGCGGCTCGCGGCCGATGACAGTGCGGTCTCGGATGCGGCGTTGGCCGAGGTCCTGCGCGATGCGCTGGTGGCCGTCGGCGACGACGGTCCGGTGCTCGTGATCGCCGACGCGCTGTCGCGGGCCGACGCCGCAAGTCGCGCGCTCGTGCTGTCGCTCGCCGCGCCGGCCGATGCGCCGATGCTGCTCGTGGTCGCCGACCGCACCGCCGACATCGACGACGACCCAGCGCTCGCGACGCTGCGCGACACGGCGGGGACCGTGCGCATTCCGTTAGGCCCACTCGATGCGCGCGCCATCGCGTCGGCCGTCGACGGCCGCGCCGATGTCGTCGAGCGTCTCCACGCCGACACCGGCGGCGTGCCCGCGTATCTCGTCGCGCACCTCGAGCTGATGCTCGCCGACCACGTGGCGACGATCGGCCCGTCCGGCACGCTCACGTTGTCGCAGGCGGCCGATGGGCGGCCGCCCGGCCTGCCGCCGGCCGCGCGCGCGCTCGTGCGCGATGTCGCCCGCCCGCTGGACGACGGTGCGCGCGCCGTGCTCGATGCGTTAGGCGTGTTCGGTGCGCCGCTCGCCGTCGCCGATGCCGCGTCGCTCGCCGAGCTCGCGCCGGCCGACGCCGGGGCCGCTGTCGCGTCGCTCGTGCACTGCGGACTCGCGCGGCAAACGACCAATCCGGGTGGCGGCGTCACGCTCGCGCCACCGGTCGTTGCGCGCGCGGCCTACGAGCTGGTGCCGGTGCTCAAGCGCGACCGGCTCCACGCGCTGTGCGGCGCGCTCCTCGCATCGCGGCGCGGACAGGCCTACGATCGATCGCGCCTCAGGTACCACGAAGAACACGCTCGAACGGCGATTGCTCGGCCGCGTTCGGTGTGGCGGAGCCGGTCGATGTGGACGCTCGGGGCGGTGGTGGTCGTGGCGGTGACGGCGTGGGCGATCGCGCTCAGGCCGCGGACACCGGCCGCCGCCCGTCCGCGAACCGTGGCCGTGTTCCCGTTCGCGGTTCGCGGCGACGCGCATCTCGCGTTCTTACAGAGCGGCATGGTGAGCTTGTTGAGCACGAGCCTCGACGGCGCGGCGGGCTTGCGCACGCTCGATCCGCGCACCGTGCTCGCCGGCCGCCCGTTGCCGAACGACATGACGCCCGACGCGGCCCGCGGCGCGGCGCAGCATCTCGGCGCCGCGCTGTTCATCGTGGGCGACGCCGTCGCCGCGAACAAGCAGCTCGCGCTCACCGCGTCGCTCTACTCGACCGCCGGCGGAGCGCCACTCGCGACCGCCCGCGCCGAAGGCCGCGAAGACGATCTGTTCGGGTTGGTCGATCGGGTGAGCGCCGAGCTCGCCGTGTCGCAGGGCAGCACGTCGCGCGGTCCGGCGATGCAGTTAGGCGCGCTCACCACGTCCTCGCTGCCCGCGCTCAAGGCCTACCTCGAAGGCGAGGCGGCCTACCGCGACAACGACATGTTCGCCGCCAAGGCGGCGTTCGAGCGCGCGACCGAAGCCGATAGCACGTTCTCGCTCGCATGGTACGGACAGGCAGCGACGGCGTCGTGGATGCTGATGTCGAAAGCCGAGCGCGATGCCGCCGATCACGCCGTACGCACGTCGGGCCGATTGTCGGAGCGCAACCGTCTCCTCATCGCCGCCTTCGCGGCGTTCAGCCGCGGCGACGCCGACTCGGCGGAACGTCTCGCGTCGCACGTCGCGGATCGCTACGACGACGTGGAAGCCTGGGTGATCCTCGGCGAGGTTCTCTATCATCACAACTGGAAACGCGGCCGCTCGCTCATGGAGTCGCGCCGCGCATTCGAGCGTGTGCTCGCGCTCGACCCGCGCCACTGGCCGGCGCTCCAACATCTGGCCGAGGTTGCCCAGTACGAAGGCAAGAGCGCGGAGGCCGACTCGCTGCTCCGCCGCTAT